>JBBRXK010000034.1:0-8963 GCA_038248465.1 Patescibacteria group bacterium
GCTCAGCTCAGACAAAACTTGTTTACCCGAGGTGCTGGGTACTTCAGCTCTATATTTTAATCCAGATGAAGCAGGCTGGCTCAAAAAGTCGCTACCTGAGATTAGTAATCCCGAGAAAAGAGCCGATTTGGTGGGCAAAGGACTGGAGCAAGTAAAAAAATATTCTTGGGATGATTGTGTGAGATTGACACTAGAGGTTTATGAAGATTTAATTTAAGTAAATAGGATTTAGATTTTTTATAAACATTTACATAAAAAAGACGTTAAAACGCGTTTTTTTTGCTTTTTGGCAACATATTAAAGCTAATATTTATAAATACTTAGACTTGACAATATTATCAAAATGTGATATTATATAAAATACTTTGGCTGGTAGGCAGTCTAAGTGTTGCTCATTAAGAGACCCAATTATTTAGAAAAGGAGAATTGGCGTGTCTATTCGATGCAAAAGTTTTTCAGAGTTAGCAAAATTGGTAAGTCAAGATGTTAAAGTGACGGAAGCAGTTGTCGCGTCCTCGACTGAAATAAAAAAAGCGGAAATTATCAATCTCTTTGGGGTGCAGCCGGCGAAAGACAATGCGTCAAGGAAACGCATTGATTCGCTTGCGTCTGTATCCCATTCGACTGCAAAGTATGATACCATGTTGGTCGTCGAGCGCGTGCTTGTCAAGGTGCCGAAAGAAAGTGGATTCATGAACTTCAAGAGTTCATTCGAAACGCAAGATGGCAAAAATATCCCGTGCCACTGGATGAATGGTAAACCTCTTGGGAAAGTGTTTCTTAACCTTTTCTTTTATGGTTTACTCCAGCAAAATCTGGGCAGAAGCATCGTGGCAACTGTCAGCGTCATCAAGAAGATGATGGATGATGGAAGAAATTTTATCATGCTTGATGTTAAAAAAACACCGGAGGAAGCACCTGTTTGTGAAATCAGGTACCCCAAGGTGGATAAGGCAGAAGGCATTCACCTGATCGGGACAGATCATGTAATTGAATTTCGGCCCATTATAGTCAAGGGCAGCCAAAGGATAGGCGCAGAAAATCGCGTCTTAAAAAACTAATCACAAGCCCCCGTGCGAATAGGGGGCTTTTTTTATTTCCCTTTTTGTCTTGAATATGTTATAATTCTGTTAATATGATAAAACTTGTTTAAACAAAATATGGCTGATAATAAAAATGGACCAATCCCACCACTCAATTTGCGCGAATCTCTAGATTTGTCCAAAAATAATTCTGAGAATTCGAATACTGGTGTTGCTAAAATTGAATTGGCGCCACTCCCAGAACAATTTGAAACAATAAAACCAAGTGCCAAGACAGAAAGTGTTGTTGATGATACTAAAACGGGCATCGAGCAAGCAGATCCACGGGGGATTATAGCGACTGGGCAGGCACGCCAATTACAAGAAATACGTTTCAAAGAAATAGAAGATGCCTTGGCTGATGGTCTCGAAAATATCTATCTGGCAATGGACAGTTTAACTCAGCAAAGATTCAAGTCGGCAGGCGAAGAGGCCAGTCGCGGTATTAGTGACTTGATTGCCAGTGGCAAGGCGACTGCGCGAAAAATAATTGATATCATCCGTCGGTGGCTTTCTATTGCACCAGGAATCAACAAGTTTTTTTTGGAGCAGGAGGCAAAAATAAAAACAGACAAAATAATGAATATAAACAATAAATATGTTTAAAAACAAAAAATTTCAAGAAATTCCCAAAAAAACGAACAATGATATTCGGATCAATCTGAAAGATTCAGCCGTTTCTTTGCCTAGTTCTTTTTCCGATGAAGAAATTCCTGAAGAAGACGAGCTTGAAGATTTTGAGGAAAAATCCGAGAACGAAGCACGTGATGAAGAAATAGATCAAGGGCTTACAGAGATTTATCAAGATGACAGTGGTCATTTGGTAGATGTGCATAGTTTGGAAAAAATACGCCGCAAAGGATTTCTTTTGTCCTTGGCCAATTTTTTGTTTTTTATTTTGGTAGTTTGTGGCCTTGCTTATTATGTTTATGATCATTGGTATAAAAATGCGACACCCGACAACAGTGCAATAATTTTTACACTTAGCGGCAACAAAGATGTTGTCGTGGGCGAAGAATTCAGCTACGAAATCAAATACAAAAACGAAGCTAGAACTGCTCTGCATAATGTAAAAGTGAATGTAACCTTTCCGGACAATTTTGTACTGGAGTCACTTGAACCAGGAAATAGTGATGCCTACAAGGGGTTTTGGGATATTGGTCAGATGAATGCATATTCCGAAGGTATTATTAAGATTAAAGGAGAAATGATGGGTACCGTGGATCAATCAGGAATTTTATCAGCGTATCTGAGCTATTCACCAGAAGGGCTAAGTTCTGAATACCGAAAAGAGGCATACGCCAGCACCAAGATTATTGATACCGGGGTTGGTATCAAACTTGATTTTTATGACACGGCATTGGTAGGCGAGATGAATGAAGTGTTGATACGTTTTAGCGCGATGGATAAAAATTTTCTAAATGAATTTCGCATGAGTCTCGAGCCACAGGAAAATTTGACGATACAGGATTATATTCCAAAAGACACCAAGGCAGCAGGTTACGAAAATTTCGCTCCTTACAAAATAGATCGCAGTGGCATTTGGGAAGTGAGCGACATACTTGATGTCGAAAAAATAATCCCAGTTCGTTTCAAAATAAATGACAAAAAAACAGACAAGCAAGATTTGGTTTTTAAATTTGAGAAGAAGGCGAACAATGATAAGTATTATGAATTTTTTCGCAAAACAATTACATTTAATGTCATGAAAAATAATTTGAACCTCACGACTATTATCAACGGCGAGCGTAGTGATATGGGCGTTGATTTCGGGGAGACACTCAATTATTCAATAGTCTACAATAACAAAGGTGATGCCACAATGAAAGATGTGGTAATTATGGCTGTGCTTGACGGCGACAATCTTGACTGGACGACCTTGCAGGACAAAAACAATGGCCGAGAAAAAGGCAATACCATAACTTGGTCCAAGGAAGAAATTCCTGATTTAGCCGAAATAAAACAAGACTCAGAGGGAAATATCGATTTTAGCATAAAAGTTCTCGAATTTGGTGCGATAGATTTGAACAAGAAACATGAGATCATAAGTTATGCGCGCTTTAGTGTGGGCAAAGAATCAGAGGAAAAGGAAGACGACAAGCTGGACAACAAGAGCAACACTATTATTGGTAAAATCAATAGCGATCTCAAGTTTTCGGAAAAAATACTTTACTTCAATGAAGATAACATCCCCGTTGGGTCGGGGCCAAATCCACCAAAGGTAGATGAGCGTACAAGTTACAAAGTTTATTGGAAAATAAATAATAACTTGCATGAATTGAGTAAGCTAGGCGTGACTGTAAAATTGCCGGACTACATAGAGTATGACGCCAGAGATAGAGCGACTGTTGGTAGTCTCATCTATAGTGCTGAAACGCATGAATTGACTTGGAATGTTGGTCGATTGCCAACGACGGTATACGAAGCGAGCGCTGAATTCAGTATCGCCATTACACCAAGTATTGATGATCAAAATAAAATAATAGTACTTTTGCCAGGCTCAAACGTGCAAGCGATTGACAGTGAAACCGAAGAAAACTTGAGCGTATCCAGCAAGGCCAAGACGACAAAATTGGAAGACGATGAAATCGGCACTAACGATGGCATGGTTGACTAGGAATTTACAATGTTAAAAATCAAAAAGCAATCCAAAATATCAAAAGCCAGAATCACCGAGCTAGCGACAGCCCACGGCAAACTTGAGACTCCGTTTTTTATGCCCGATGCTACGAGAGCCGTGTTAAAAGGACTCAGTAATGATGAGATAAAGAGACTAGGCCTGCCCGCCATGGTGGTCAACACTTTTCATTTGTATCTACAACCAGGAAATGCTTTGATAAAAAAAGCGGGAGGTGTTCATGCTTTTATGAACAGCACCATTCCACTCGTGTCGGATAGTGGGGGATTTCAAGTTTTTTCCTTGATTCATAGAGGCAAGAAAATGGGCAGTATTAGTGATGCTGGTGCTAGGTTCAAATCACCCATCAACGGTTCTTGGCACGATTTGAGTCCAAAAAAATCTATGCAAATCCAGATGGATCTCGGCACTGATTTAATGATTTGTTTGGACGATTGTCCGCCCAATGACACAGGTGATGATGAGATGAAAATATCCATTGCCCGCACAATTCTTTGGGCAAGGGAGTGCAAGAAGACTTTTGAACAGGAGATTAAGAAAAGAAAAATCGTCGCCGAAAAAAGACCACTGCTTATCGCCGTTATTCAAGGTGGCGAGAGTATCGAGCTTCGAAAATACTGCGCAGAAGAATTAATAAAAATTGGTTTTGATGGGTATGGCTATGGCGCGCGACCAATAGATAAAGACGGAAAATTTTTGGCTGAAATTATGCAGGTTACCGCAGAGGCTAGTCCTACAGATGCTATCCGCTTTGCTCTCGGCGTTGGTACACCCGATGATATTGTCAGATGTGCGCGTATGGGATATGATTTGTTTGATTGCGTAATTCCGACAAGGGAAGGACGACACGGTAGACTTTTTTATTTTTTGCATGACAAATTGATAAATCAAAAGGGGCAGACGAGTAAATTTTATGAAACGATCAATATCGTGAATTCGAAATATGCCCAGGACAATAACCCAATCAACACAAAAAGTGCCTTGATAGAACTGCGAAATTATTCCAAGTCATATTTGTATCACTTATTCAAAATCAAAGATCCACTCGGGGCGAGGCTGGCCAGTCTACAGAATTTAGAATTCTACACAACACTCATGAAAAAAATTCGCGCTGATATCAAAAGCGATAATATATAAATATATGGAAGCCAGTATTACTTATTTGATGCTTGAGCATCACAAAAAAATCAATAAGATTCTAGAGTCTTTGCTGAATGGATTTGGCATGGACAAAAATGCCATTAAAGACAATTGGCAAAAATTCGAGGAAATCACTGAAGCGCACATGAAGACTGAAGAGCAAGTCATATTTTCGTTTACAAGTTTGGGCAACAATGAAACACAAAAATTGATTGGCGAACTATTACTTGAACACAGCTTTATTAGAAATATTATTAATGATATTGATAAAAATTTTGACGTAAATTTTGCGGTAAATATTTTTGATTTGCAAAAAAAACTTTACGGTCACGAAAGCAAAGAAAATAATGTCTTTTATCCCATGCTAGATGCACAGCTTGATGAGCACGGCCGAAACTTTTTGATTAAAAAGATAAAAGCTATTTAATTCAAAGGAAAAATCACAAATAAACAACCTAATGTTGGGATATTTTTAGCTAATTTCTCTTGTAAAACCACTTGAAATTTTAAGCATTTTTGCTAAAATCAAGACTGTTTGAATTAATGATTTTTTTATTTTTTTCAAGGTAGATATATAGTTGCCTCGATATTAATTTGTTGGGGAGGAAAGTCCGGACTCCAGTCAATAGTCATTGACTAAAAGAGCAGTGGGTAATACCCACCCGGAGTAATTCGAGGGAAAGTGCCACAGAGACTATACTAGTTGCGAAGCATTTAGCCTGAGTGTGTGAAACGAATCGTATTGATTGCGTTTCAAAAAGTCTACGAGAGAAAAGCTTGTCTATAGTTTAATGAATTCTATAACACAATTCTTCGGCAGGCTCAGGGTGATTGCTTCGCAATCAAAGGTGAAAAGTTGGCTGGTCTACAGCCTTCGCTTCCTGGCGACAGGAATGCGTGGTAAACCCTGCTTGGAGCAAGAACAAAGCCGTGTGAGACTAAACATTGCATACGGTAAAAAGTAGTTCGCAAGAACTCTTTGGCAACAAAGAGTCCAGATAAATAACTATACACGACAGAATCCGGCTTATTTCTACCTTGAAAAGACTAAAAGCAGTTCATAAAGATTGTAAATTTCTTTAAATACTTTATGAACTTTACAAACTTTTAAACTTTCTACTTAATCATGAAACGAAGTGAATTAATTTTTTCATTTATATTGGTGCCACTCGATTATTTGATGATAGTACTCGCTGGTATCACGGCGTATTACATACGTTTTTCCGAGTTTACGACTGGCATCAGGCCGGCTATTTTCAATTTGCCCTTTTTGTCGTATTTACAAATACTACTTTGGGTGGGACTTACTTGGGTCATTATCTTTGCCTTACTCGGTCTTTATAATATCAAGGGCACCAAAAAAATCGTCAAGGAATTTTACATGGTAGCATCCGCTTGTTCAACTGGATTCATGCTCATTGTCATAATCATATTCATGCAAAGAGAGCTATTTGATTCTCGTTTTATTGTACTCGCTGGTTGGATTCTGGCGATTATTTATATCAGTATTTCCAGAGTCATAATCCGCTTGATTCAGAGAATTTTATACACTAGCGGCATAGGTGTACACAATGTTGTCTTGGTGGGGGGGAGCAAAACTACCGATATTTTGATGCAAGAATTTTCCAGTAACAAGGGTCTTGGCTACAAAGTTGTCAAAAGATTGAGAGATTTTAAGCTCGAAACTTCTCAGGAATTACTTGAATATGTAAAAAATCGTAATATTGATGAAATTATCCAAAGTGACCCAAATTTATCCAAGGCTGAAATTCTTCATTTATTTGAGTTTGCGGACGAAAATCATGTCACTTTTAAATATGCCGCTGATTTGCTCGGTACCAAAGTTTTAAAAACAGATGTGACAGAAATATTCGGTGTGCCCATCGTCGAAGTAAAGAAAACACCACTTGATGGCTGGGGAAGAATAGTAAAACACATTGCCGATCTGATTGTTTCAATTATTTTGATTGTTTTGCTATCCCCATTAATTATTTTAATTGCCATCGCTCTCAAAATAGACTCGCGTGGTCCGATATTTTATCTCGATTACCGCACCGGTCAATATGGCAAGCGTTTTTTATTTTACAAATTTAGATCTATGGTAGCGGACCTTTGCGATGGCGAAGGCCCATCAGCGACCGAGGCTGGCAATAAAGTATTAAACAAATTGGTCAATGACAGTCGCCAAAACACTAGAGCTGATCAAGCTTTGCACAAGATAAAAGATGATCCACGTGTGACTAGAGTCGGTAGATTTATTCGTCGTTGGAGTTTTGATGAATTACCACAACTATTCAATGTCTTGCGCGGTGAAATATCGCTGGTTGGGCCACGCCCGCACATGACCATGGAAACTGCCCTCTACGAAAGCCGTCACAAAAAAGTTTTTGCAATAAAACCAGGCATTACTGGCTTGGCGCAGATTTCAGGACGGAGCGACCTCAGTCTGGATGAGGAAGTGAAATTGGATACTTACTATATTGAAAATTGGTCACTACTGCTTGACCTCTCAATCTTGTTGCGGACACCTTGGGCTGTTGTTAGAAGAAGAAAAGTAGAATAATTAAATACGAAAAAATATGAAAATTGCCCTGGTACATGATCATTTAGCACAACAAGGTGGAGCTGAGAAGGTCTTAGAAGTTTTGGCGGAAATGTTTCCCGAAGCACCGATCTATGTTTTGCTTTATAGACAGGAAAATGTTGATAAATATTTCAAGGGACGAAAAATAAATTCATCAATAATTCAAAGATTACCATGGGGAGTAAAACATTATCGCTGGTACATGGCGCTGATGCCGATGGCCGTGGAATTTTTTGATCTCTCTGATTTTGATCTGGTAATTTCGAGCACCAGTTCTTTTGCCAAAGGAGTTATTACTCAGCCTGAAACTTTGCATATTTGTTATTGTCACACTCCCACCAGGTATTTGTGGAGTGATACGCATCAATATATAAGCGAGCTTCGTTACAATAAATACTTTAAAAAAATTATTTCTCTGATACTGAACTATGTCCGCATCTGGGACAGGCAAGCCGCGGACCGAGTTGACAAATTTATTGCCAATTCGCGTACATCGCAAATCAGAATCAAAAAATATTATCGACGCGATTCATCGATCATCTACCCTTCTATCGAAGAAGAAAAATTCTATATTTCAGACAAGCAGGAAGATTATTTTCTAGCGGGCAGCAGGCTGGTACCATACAAAAGAATTGATATTGTTATCGAGGCTTTCAAGCAGACGGACAAGAAGCTCAAGATTTTTGGTGATGGCTTGGATCTCGATAGATTAAAATCAATAGCTGGGGACAATCCTAATATCGAAATCCTCGGTCGCGTTAGTGATGAAAAAAGATCAGAGCTCTTTAGTAAGTGTCAAGCTTTTATAAATCCACAGAAAGAAGATTTTGGCATCACGATTGTTGAGGCAATGGCCTCGGGCCGACCCGTCATCGCGCTGGGGCACGGGGGAGCGACCGAAACTATTATCGCGGGGCGTACTGGTGAATTTTTTGATGAAGAAAAGGTAGAATCAGTACTAGAGGCTATCAAAAAATTTGACGTCAACAAATACAACCCAGAAGAAATCAGGGCACAGGCCATGAAATATTCCAAAGAAAACTTCAAAAAGAATTTAATGAATCTTATTGAAAAAGAGCTCGCAAATTTTAATAAAATCAGTGATAATATTTAGTTAACAGAAAGATATGCGCATCGGCATTGACATTAGGACATTGATGGATGAAAAGTATAGCGGTATACCCGAGTACAGTCTGCGCATCATCCACGAAATATTAAAAAATGATTCGAAAAATGAGTATATATTGTACTACAATTCATTTCGCGACCCAAGCGACAGGATTCCTGAATTTCCTTACCAAAATGTCAAAATAGTTCATACCGCTTATCCTGGCAAGATTTTTAATTATATTTTTCAAAAATTATTTGCTTGGCCAAAATTAGACCGCCTACTTGATGTCGATGTTTTTTTTATGCCCCACCTCAATTTTGCATCTTTTTCTGGTCGTGCCAAGACCATCATCACAATTCATGATTTATCATTTTTGATTCACCCTGAATTTTTTTCATACAAAAAGAA
>JBBRXK010000035.1:0-8720 GCA_038248465.1 Patescibacteria group bacterium
AATAATGAAAGATTTGATTCCGCTTGCAAAGGGAAACGTTGAGCACATTCAAGAAGTTAAAAGCATGAATCGAAATTTAGCTTTGGATACCGTGCATAGAGAGTGGATTATTTGCGTGGGCAGGGGATTTGATTTTTTGCATGTCCCAAATATTGCTCTGATTATTGGCCCCTATAGTCCAGATCTGGGGGCACCGATTTCCAAAGCTGTTAGCATAATAAAATCAAACATGGATAAAGGCATGATTCCTAAAGACGGATTTTTGCTTTTGGCCTCAGCGCCATATTCCGAAATTGGCATAGATCGATCTAGAGCAGAATTAAAATCAAAATTTTTGAGTCAATATACTTTAGATGTAATCAAAAAAGATCATCCAGAAATGCTGGCACTAACCAATGTAAAAACAGCCGTGCTAAATTGGCATACAAGAAATTTAGAAGTATTAAATAATCAAGATTAATATATGCGTAATCGAAGAAAAATATGATGAAAAGAGAGGCATACATTCGTTTGGAAGAATTAAAGTTACTTATCCAGGAAGACGAGAGAGAAATACCTGCAAAAATCTGCCACTTACTCGAAATTAATTCTGAGGAGTTGCTTGGCTTTACAGTTGTAAAAAAAGCGCTAGACTCACGAAATGCAAACAAATTTTATTTCGTTTATTCGCTCGACCTTGAATTAAAAAATCACGTCGATTTTGTGCGAAAATTAAAATCCACTAATGTAGGTTTTTGCAAGATGATTAAAAAACACAAAGTTCGCGAACAAGTGCCTTTTGTTTACAAAATCCCGACTAGAAGAATAAAGGCAAAATCACGACCAGTGATTGTCGGTAGCGGTCCAGCAGGCATGTTTTGCGCGTTGGTTTTGGCCAGTGCGGGACTAAAACCATTGCTTCTCGAAAGAGGGGCGGATGTTGCCACCAGAATAAAGGATGTCGACAAATTTTTTAAAACTGGAGAATTGAATACAAACTCGAATGTTCAATTTGGCGAAGGTGGGGCAGGAACATTTTCCGATGGGAAACTCTATACGCTGGTGAATGATTCGCGATCCAAGTTTATTTTTGATGAATTTGTCGTGGCCGGAGCACCAAAGGAAATTCTTTCTGAAGCGCATCCACATATTGGTACTGACAATTTGCGTGAAGTGGTTAAAAATATTAGAGAGAAAATAATTTCACTTGGTGGCGAGATACGTTTCAATTCTTGCGTGACCGATCTCGGCATTAAAAAAGATAAAATCATATTTGTTAAAATAAACAATGATGAAAATCTTGAAGTAAGCGACTTGGTTTTAGCGCTTGGTCACTCGGCACGAGATACTTATGAAATGCTTTTTGAAAGGGGTATTCTAATGTTGCCAAAAACATTTTCGATGGGTCTTCGTATTGAACACAGAGCCGATATGATAAACAAGGCTCAATACGGAAAATATTTCAATCATCCAAAATTGCCAACGGCTCGTTATAAATTGGTTGCGCATGTAGTAGGCGAAAGATCAGTATATAGTTTTTGTATGTGCCCAGGTGGATATGTAGTCGCAGCAGCGTCCGAGCAAGAAAGATTGGTGGTGAACGGTATGAGTAAATTTGCTCAAAATAATGAAAACTCAAATAGCGCCCTACTAGTAAATGTGTTTCCAAGTGATTTTGCTAGCGACCATCCACTAGCTGGTATCGCATTTCAGCGGGAATGGGAAGAAAAGACTTTTAAACTCGGGGGTGGTAGCTTTACGGCGCCAATACAGAAGGTTGGTGATTTTCTTGAATCGAGAGCTAGCAATAATTTGGGTGATGTTTCTCCTAGCTACGAGCCAAATTTTAAATTGACCAATCTCAATGATTGTTTGCCAAAATATATTTCTGATAGCATTAGACTGGCCTTGCCGATTCTCGATAAAAAAATAAAAGGGTTTGCACACAGCGATGCAATTCTAAGTGCAATAGAATCGAGAAGTTCTTCGCCACTACGTATAAATCGAGACGAGAATTTTGAGACAAATATCAAGGGACTATATCCGATTGGCGAGGGGTCTGGCTATGCCGGTGGAATAACATCGTCAGCAATTGATGGAATTAAAGCAGCGGAAATATTGATTGCTAAAATAAAATAACAACATAAACAGCTTTTTGTCATTTTTTGACAAAATGACAAAACAAAAACAGGCTCGTGTGAGCCTGTTTTTGTTTTTATTTAAAAAAGTATTAAGCTTTTCTAACGTTTACAGCTGCATTACCTTTTGGAGTCTTTTCGATCTCAAAAGTTACTGCATCGCCTTCTCTTAGCTGACTGAAACCAACGCCATCAAGATTGTTAGCGTGAAAAAATAAATCGTCAGCGCCTTGCTGAGAGATAAAACCGAAGTTTTTATCAGTCAATTTTTTGATTGTTCCTTGCATATTAATGTAAAGATATTTGTTTATAAGTCAAATAACTAGAAGTAGAAATTCGACTTTATCCCTACGTTTCTAATATTCGTCATCTATATTTCTATAAATGGATAGTAATTAAACTAACACCTCAATATTAGCACATTTTTGTTTTAGTGTCAATGCTTTAGGCTTAAAGTGATAAAAAAGCCCAAAAATACTGGATTATTTGATATTTGTTTTAAATATTGATATAATAAAAATATAACATAATTTTATGAATACAAAATTTTTTATAAAAATATTTGCTATCTTTTTGCTACTAGGTTTCTTAGGATTTACCTTGGTTCTGCTTCGGGGCGAGGAAGATGCCTGGATTTGCAATGGTGTACAATGGACCGAACACGGCCATCCAAGAGCGCCTATGCCAAACAAGCCTTGTGGTGAGCCCAAAAAAACTACCACTAATTTTATAGAGTGTTCTGATAATGGATTTTTAATTTTAAAAAGTAATCCTCGGCAATGTCAGGACGGGGATGGAAATATTTTTACGGAAATTGGAACAACTACGGAGGCGAAAATTATTCTCGATAATCCAAAACCGGAACAAAACGTTTCGAGTCCGCTCGTGGTTAGCGGTCAAGCCAGAGGATCTTGGTTTTTTGAGGGAAGTTTTCCTGTGACCTTGACCAATTGGGATGGACTGATAATCGCCGAGACTAGCGCCAGGGCCGAGGGGGATTGGATGAGCGAAGACTTTGTGCCTTTTACCGCCACTTTGAATTTTAAAAATGACAGCGCGGTGAGCAATCGCGGGAGTCTCATTCTAAAAAAAGATAACCCATCAGGATTACCAGAAAATGATGATTATCACGAAATTACCGTTTTCTTTAAGTAGTGTTACCAAAATGATTATTAATCGTTATATTAGTAAGAAGCATTTTAATTAAATTTTTAAATTAAATTTATGGAGGAGACAAAAAATTGCAATCATCATGGACGGGGATTAATCATGATTTTTTTAATAATCGCCATGACGGTCATTGGGTCATTATCAATTTTGCGCGAAAGACTAGTGCGCAACGACAGTGAAAAATTTACTGTGAGTAGCGAGGGCAAAATTTCAGCCAAGCCGGATGTTGCCAACATTTCTTTTAGCGTAGTAACCGATACCCAAAAAGATGTGCAGACGGCGGTGCAGAATGGCGCGGAAAAAATGAACGAGGTTATGGCAGCTATCAAAAAACTGGGAGTAGATGAGAAGGATATAAAAACTACTGCCTACAATTTGAATCCAAGTTATGAATATGTAAAATCTGATCCGATTATCAAAGTAGATGATAAAGAATACCAAAGACCAAATGATAACTCAGGCAAAAGTATAATTGTGGGTTACACTTTAAATCAGAGCATTGATGTTAAAATTAAAAATTTAGAAAAGATTGGTGAGATTATAAAAGAAGCCGCCGCCAAAGGCGCCAACCAATCGGGTGGTATTGGATTTACAATCGATGACCAAGACAAAATTAAAACCGAAGCCCGGACGCTAGCAATCAAAAAAGCAGAAGACAAAGCCGCGAAGATTGCCAGTGACTCTGGCTTAAAAATAGGCAAGCTAGTAAACGTAAGTGAGTACGGCAATGAGCCCTACTTCCGAAATGATTTTGCCTACGCCAGCGCCAAGACCATGGATTCGGCCCCCAGCGCCGCCATTCCCGATATTCAAAGTGGTCAGATGGAAGTAATAGTAAATGTGACTTTGACTTATGAGGTGAAATAGCAATTCAAAAAACAATTGATATATATCGATGTTTGCTATAATCATGTAAATTCCTAATTTCAGGCACAAAAATACAGTCTAATGCTGTTTTTTTGTTTTAAAATAGAAAAAACTCATTTACGGATAATGAGCTATATTTACTGCAATGTTTGCAAATTTGATTGACAAAAAATTAATAATGTGCTAGTATAGTGCTTATGTCTAAATAGACGCAAAGACATGTTCGACATGCGTGACTTAACTAATTACATAAATATAACTCTTAACATTTTCTCATTTACTACTCTTGAATAGACTTTTGGACTAGTACGAAAAATTATGAAAACATTCAAAGACTTGGGGCTAAACGATGATATCATGAAAAGTTTAGATGATCTCGGGTTTACAGAACCATCGCCGATTCAGGAGAAAGCTATTCCATTTGTGCTTGGTTCCAAAAAAGACTTAATCGCCTTGGCACAAACAGGTACCGGTAAAACAGCTGCCTTCACTTTGCCAATTCTCAATCAAATTAAATCACAAACAAATGAATTGCAGGTAATCGTGCTTTGTCCTACGCGTGAGCTTTGTATCCAACTTTTTCAAGATATAGTAAAATTTTCCAAGTACTCAAAGAAAATTGAGGTAGCTGCCGTTTATGGTGGCGAAAGGATTGATTTGCAAATTAAAATGCTTCGTCGAGGAGCGAACATAGTTGTGGGAACGCCAGGACGAGTTTTGGATTTGATCAATCGTAAAGTTTTAAAACTTCAGGCTATCAAATGGGTTGTGCTAGATGAAGCCGATGAGATGCTTGATATGGGATTCAAAGATGATTTGGATTCGATACTCTCCGAAACCCCGGTAGAGAGACAAACGTTATTATTTTCTGCCACAATGTCAAGAAGTGTTCGCAATATTGCCAATCAGTATATGAAAGATGCGGAAGAAATTAGCATGGGTGAGAAAAATATTGGCGCCGCTAATGTTTCTCACGAATATTATGTGGTCAGAGCAGGGGACAGATTCGAAGCGCTCAAGCGCTTACTGGATAGCCTGCCCAATGTTTATGGCATTCTATTTTGTCGCACCAAAAATGAGACCCAGCGCATTGCCGATTTACTGAAACACGCCAATTACAATGCCGAAGCCATGCACGGAGATATTTCCCAATCAATGCGTACGACCATCATGGACCGATTCAAGAAAAAACAAATTACCTTGCTTGTCGCCACCGATGTAGCCGCTCGTGGGATTGATGTTAGTGATTTGACCCACGTAATTAATTATAATTTGCCAGACCAAAACGAAGTTTATACACATCGCAGTGGTCGAACTGGTCGCGCCTCGAAGAGCGGAGTATCTGTTTCTATTTTTACACCAGCTGACATGCGCAAAGTCAAGATGCTCGAGGCGATGATTGGTAAACCATTTGTATACAAAAAAGTACCAGGCAGAACTGAAATATTCCAAAATCAAATCGACAATTTCCTCGCGTCTCTAGAAGACAAGGATATCAAAGAAATCGATGCCATAAATAATTTTGCGGAAATTGAAGACAAGCTCAAGAAAATCAAGAAAGAGGATTTGATCAAGCATTTGATTATTGATAAGTTTAAACATTTAATCAATCATTATCAGACAGATGGCGAAATTAACGCCGATGTAAAAGCGCCAAGAGAATATGTGGATGATAAAAACAGCACCACTCTAAAAATTAATTTTGGCAAGAGACAAGGTTTTGAAGTTAAAACAATTTTTTCATTATTTAATACCAATCAGAAACTTAAATCAATAAAGATCGGTAAAATTTCCCTAATGCCTGAATATTCTTTATTTGGCGTTGAAACGAATCGAGCGGATGAGGTAATAACATTATTTAAAACAGTAAAATATAGAGGTAAATCAATCGAAATTTCCAAAACAGATGAAGTTCCAAGTTATTCTGGTGGCGGTGGTGGCGGACGCCGAAAATTTAATTCTTATAATAACAAGAAGTCAGGTCCAAGCAAAAATAATTTTAAAAAAAGATACTAACAAAACTAATTAAAAAAATTATGTACAAAATCGTTTTATTAAGTGGCTTTCTGGTCGGAACATTTTTTTTATCAGGATGTAGCCATCAATCAGTAACTGAAACACAATCAAAAGATACAGTTCCAGTTACACAAAAACAAGCGAAACCTGTTATAAATCAAGACACACAATCTCCGGAATTAGTCACGCCAGACAATTCGCTAGCTAATATGAGCTCTATTGGTTATTCAAACTGGAAAACATATTCTATTGGCACTCTACAGATTGATTTGCCAGAATATTTTAACAAAGAAGTTGTAAGTAATCTGGAAAAATTTAAAATTATTCAAACAACAAGCGTTGAAATTAAAAATAATCCCGCCTACATAGCCTCGATTGGTTGTGAGGAAAGTGACTGTCAAAATGATGGTGGTACAGATGGATTTGTTAATGTCTTCAAATACGATGGAAAAACACCGTTAGATGCATTAATGGAAGTTTGCACAAAAATTAAAAACGACATACCAAGTACTACTTGCGTACCAACTAAATTTATAACAACATCTGGTTTTGATGCCTTTGAGCTAGGTCTCGGAGAAAATTATTTCAGCGTTGGAAGTGGATCTGATTCGTATGTATTTTCAATCGGTAATTCTAGCGGTGCAGTTCAGGGACAAAAAAATAATCTTTGGAAAACTATTATTGGAACAGCTAAACCAGCAACGGAGTAATTTGAAAAAGTATTTCCACCAAAAAAGAGCTATCAATTTGATAGCTCTTTTTATATTGAAATTATTATTTTTTCCTTCCAACTCTAGTTCTCTCTGATTCTGTAAGTAACTGTTTGCGTAGGCGAATATTTTTTGGCGTAATTTCTAGATATTCATCCTCTCTCATCACGCTCATACCACGCTCTAAACTAATCTCAAGCGGTGGCGTCAAGCGGATTGCTTCATCCGAGCCAGAGGCGCGCATATTGGTTAGTTGCTTGCCCTTGGTTGGATTCACCGGCATATCATTGCCTTTGGCTACATTGCCAATCACCATGCCTTCATAAACTTCGGTGGCAGCACCTATGTATAATGAACCACGGTCTTGCAAATTGTACAAGGAGAAGCCAAGAGCTTTACCAGTGGCCATTGAAATCATGGAGCCGACTTCGTGTTTTTCGATAACACCAACATAAGGCTTGAAGCCGATTACGCGAGTATAAAGAATGCCTTCGCCACGAGTATCAACGACAAAATCATTTCGGTAACCAAGTAGACCTCGGGTTGGCATTTCAAAAATAATTCTGACGTGACCATGTTCAGGTTTCATCTCTGTCATCGCGCCACGTCGTTTCGATAATTTTTCAATAACCGCCCCAGACATACTTTCTGGCACAGAAATAGTTACTTCTTCAAACGGTTCTAGTTTTTGGCCATTTTCTTCTTTGATAATTACATGCGGTTGAGAGATTTGTAATTCATAGCCTTCGCGACGCATGTTTTCTAGCAAAATAGCGATGTGCATTTCACCACGGCCAAATACTTTGTAGTGATCAATGTTATCAAAATTAATTTTGAGACCTACGTTAACTTCGAGTTCCTTTTCCAATCGTTCTTTTAGCTGGCGGTTGGTTACAAATTTTCCTTCCTTGCCGGCAAAAGGGGAGTTGTTAATTAAAAAGGTTAGAGAAATAGTCGGTTCATCGATATTGATAGCCGGGAGGGCGGTCTGATCTTCATTTTTGCAAATGGTCTCACCAATAAAAATATTTGGTAGCCCGGCGGTCATGATAATATCGCCAGCCTTGGCCGACTCAACTTCTTTTCTCTTGAGACCCTCAAAAGAAAACAGCTTGGTAATTTTTCCGGTGCGAGAATTGCCTTGAGCATCTTTGATAATAACTGTTTCATTTGCAGAAACCTGACCTTCGTAAATACGACTAATAGCTAGTCGCCCTAGAAAATTGTCGTATGCGAGATTGAAAGGTTGTACTAAAAAAGGTTTTTCGTTTAAATCATCGCCCGAGGCAATTTTTACATTTTGTAAAACAACGTCGAGCAAGGGAAATAAATTGTCTGATTCCTCATTCAACTCATGTTTGGCAATTCCTTGTCGGGCAATCGCGTAAACAGTTGTAAAATTTAATTGTTCATCGTTAGCGCCAAGATCAAGAAATAATTCATAAACCATCTCTTTTACTTCCTCGGGGCGAGCAGCCGGCTTGTCAATTTTGTTAATTACTACGATTGGCTTGAGTCCAAGGTCAAGCGATTTTTTCAAAACAAATTTGGTTTGAGGCATTGGTCCTTCCTGGGCATCAACCACAAGTAAAACCGAATCGATAGAACGAAGCACACGCTCAACTTCGGAGCCAAAATCGGCGTGACCAGGGGTGTCTACGATATTTATTTTGGTATCTTTGTAATAAACGGAAGTATTTTTGGAATAAATTGTAATACCTCGTTCTTGTTCGAGTTTGTCGCTATCCATGCTAACGCCTTCTTCCGACATGCCAGTTTGACGCATCAGGGCGTCGGTAAGGGTGGTTTTACCATGATCAACGTGAGCTATAATTGCTAT
>JBBRXK010000036.1:0-8669 GCA_038248465.1 Patescibacteria group bacterium
CCCTATTTTCTGAATTTGCACGTGCATCTGCTAACAAAAACTTGCAACTATAAACCAAAAAAATCAAAGAAAGTATTGCTAAAAATGATAACACTAAATAGCTATACAATTTTTTGTTTTTTTCCGTCCCAAAATCATATTCAAATAAAGAAAAAACTTTTAGTTTTGCTGTTTCGCTATCAAGCACTTCTTCATTTTTTATTAAAACAACAAAAACGGACACGAGCAGGCAAAGTAAAAACAAAGCATTGAAACTTGCTGAGTAAAGATATAAACCAATCATCGAAACCAAAATACTTGGAATTATTAAAAAGGCTAAATTCAAATTGTCACTTGTTGTCCCGCTTTCAGAATTTCTAAATTTAGTAAATATCTGAAAACAAAAACGCAAAAGCACAAATAAAATATAAATGAAAAACCCAGCACCAAGTATGCCTCCATAAATAATCATTTCCAGAAAAAAACTACCTGATTTGTTGTAACGAAGATCCCAATAGTTGTCATAATTCATCTCCGCTCCTCGATACTTGGAATAAGCATAATCAAAGTTTTCAAGACCGACACCGAAAAGTGTCGCATGCAAGATTGTGTTTTTGGCCAGAGTCATGGTGCTTGAGTTGGCAAGCTGTCGATATTCGGCGATTCGACTCAGATACGATGATGCTCCGTAAACCAAATAAAAATTCAACAAAAAATTTAGCGATATCAAGGCAATCAAAAACGGGGCAAAAAGAAATTTCATTCTGGGCTTGCCACTTGCAAGCAAGCAGTTTTTCTTTTTTAATATTATTCTAAAAATTATGATAATGATCATGGCGAACAGAAGTAGCCACCAAGCAAGAAAAAAGTCAATCCGCAATAACAAAATCACCGCAATAAATATTATAATTTTTAGAAAGACTGCGGTTCTTTTTGTAAATAACTTGTCATAAATATTCTGACTAGATAAAAGTGATAGTGAAAGCACAATAAATCCTACTAAAAATATTGATAAATCCTCGACTGTTCCGCTCGCCAGACGAAAGTAAGCAGAGAGATTATTATATTTATAAAACACAAAAACAAGCAAGGCGCTAATAATCAAAACAGAACTGGCAAACAACATCGTTTTGATTGTTGCGTATATTTTTTCATTATTATTTAAAATATTAACTAGGAGATAAAAAAACAAAACAAAAACTAGTAAATAAAAATAGGGCAGATTTGTATTTTCCAGATTGCCAAAAAATGAAACAAATTTGCTGGGACCAGACAAACAAGACAAAAAATATGAAAATAAAAATAAAGCGAGGGGCAGATCAAATTTTGTTCTCTGGAGTTTTATTTTTCCTGTCGTTAGCGTAATTGCAAAAAAGATAAGCAAAGAAATGATTGTGAAAAAACTAAAAATAAAATACTTACTGTAGTTATCCATGCCTAACTGCCGCGGACTAAAAGGCAAAAAAAACAATGGCACTATCAGCACCATTATTTTTGTGAATAAAAATATCAGGTTATTTGTAAATATTTTTCCCTTCATAAAAATTGCTTTTTACAATACTTCCTCACTCGCTCCTTCTGCGACTATTTTATCGTCAAAGACATCATTCAAAAATACCATCAATGCAGTCGTAACGGGGATAGATAAAATACCGCCCGCTATCCCACCGATTTTTAAACCTATCAATAAAACAGCGATACTAACAATCGGATTCAGACCGACCACTTTTTGCATCAGTTTTGGCACAATGATATTGTTTTCTGTTAATTGGATAATATAATAAAGTACTGCAACAAAAACTGCGAGCATGGGCGACTGGGTAAAGGCCAAAAAAATGGCTGGAATTGATGCCAGTATCGGCCCCAGATATGGGACAAATTCGGTTAGACCGGCGATGAGGGCCAGAACAAGGGCATAGCGCACCCCCATAATACTTAGACCAATGTAAGTCAACAAAAATATAATCAAAGATAAAATCAACTGTCCGCGCAACCAAAGGCCGATTTTTTTCTGCATACGATTTACAAGACCCATTATGTATATTTGATATCTACTGGGCGCCACTGACCAAACTATTTTTTTCATCGCCTTTTCCTCTACTGCCATATAAAAAGTGATCACCAGAACAATAAAGAAAGAAATGATGCTCCCCACCATGTCTTTTAGTGTCGTGATAACATCACCAGCTGCACTCGGAATTCCGTTTGCTAGCGTGCTTAGACCACTCTCAATATTATTCAAAAAACCATACTGTGAAGAAAACTCTTTTAACACCTTGAATCCAGAGACAACTTTGTCAAGAATCATCGGGAAATTCAGCAATAAATCGTTTACTTGTTCAGATATTGGTGGAATTATCAAGACTAAGGCGCTTGAAAAAACAAAAAACATTATAATATAAATAATAATAACACCAACCCCTCTGGGTATCCTTTTTCTTTGCATCCAGTCGACCCAAGGGTCAATGCCACTGGCGAATATTAGAGAAACAAAAAGAATCGCCAATATTTCTTTGATCAAAAAAAGCAAATAAAATATCACACCAATCATGATGATTTTTACAACCGACATGGCGTTTATATTTATATAAACGGGGGGTTTTTTCAGGTCCATAAATTGCTATTAGTTTTACCTTTAAATTATAACCTATATTCTTGAAATAATCAAAATTTTCCATCCAACTTTCTCCTGATCTACGATTAGTGTGCACAGTTATAAAAAACGAAAATCTTGAACATTTGTCAACAGAAATTATTTTATTATTCCAAGTTTATTAGCGTTAATTAAACAAAAGAAATATAACAAGGCGGAGTGCAAATTCCTAGACTATATAAAAGTGAAATACTTTTTGTATAGTCCGGAATGCAAATTCCTAGACTAAAACAAAACTGTGCAAAAAAATTAGCACAGTTTTTTATGTATCAAACTTTTCTTTAGGCAAATTTTCGGATTACACCACGAACTACTCCCTGAATAAGTGGGTCTCTGGCATAAATTGGCTTCATGGTAGAGTTGGCGGGTTGCAAACGGATGCGATTGCTTTCACGATAAAACTTCTTCAGTGTAACATAGGCATTATTAAGGAGCGCAAACACTACATCGCCATTGCGTGGCGAAGGATTTCTCTCTACTATCACATAATCACCACTGAGGATGCCCTCCTCGATCATGGACTCACCCTTAACCTTTAGAACATAAGAATTAACTGAATCTCTAACAAAATCCGCGGGCACTCCGATAGTTTCATTCTCTTCTATGGCCTCTATTGGCTCGCCAGCAGTAATAAGACCCATCAGGGGCAATTCGATTGCGTGCGCCCATTCGGTCTTAAGAGCTACCAATTCTATAGAACGGGCTTCATTGAAGGAGGTTTTTAGTAAGCCCTTCTTTTTTAAATTGTCCAGATGGACATGAATGGTGGCAGGGCTAGATAAACCAAAATTTTCGCCAATCTCTCTGATACTTGGCGCATAACCGCATTCATCGATAAAGCCAGTTACAAAATCCAATATCTCTCTTTGACGTTTTGTTAATTGATTTCCCATTTTTTTTATATTTGAAATATAGAAATTAGTCTATACTGCAAATTTATTTTTTTAATATATAATCTTTTTGTTTTTTGACCCTCTTGCGCGAAGACGGCAAGAAGGATTTTTTATCTTCACCAAATATTCCTTATTATCGAAACATTTATTTGAATAAATTCAAATGTTTCGCCTGAAGGGTATATCTAGTGAGCTTTGATTCGTCTGTCTTTTTATGTTATCCACAGTCGATTCATTTATATTATTTATTATACACGAACAAATCACGAACGTCAAGAGTAAAAAAAATAGCCGTGTTTATTGTAAATTCACGACTGAAAATAGCAAGCCTGCTTCTATTGCGCTAAACACCATGAGTTAACAAACTGATAATACCAAACAAAATTGCTAAATACAGCATGCCTGACGCATATGCCAACAGCATCGGCCAACTAAAAATAATAGCAAGAAGTAATACAGAAACGCCCAGCACTTGCAAGAGCATTTTTATTTTTCCCCAAAGATTTGCCTGAATCACTCTCCCTTCTGTTTTTCTTTTCCATGCGGCGATCACAATTATTATTTCGAGACCAATTATCATTATTGATGCCAATGGACTAATCGTCTTGATAACTATCACAAAAATCATACAAGCGATGAGAAATTTATCTGCCAGAGGGTCATACACCTTGCCCCATTCTGTGATCTGGTTTCTGGTTCGCGCCAAAGATCCATCTAACACATCAGAAAAGGCCGTGACTAAAAAAGCGATAAATCCGATTTCGTAAAATCCAAAATATAGAAGCAGGGTGACAAATGGAGTTGCGATTATTCTGAAAATTGTAATATGATTAGGATGGACTTTGCTTGAAATCAGGCGCAAAAAAGTAGCTGCCATCAGACGATCATGGTAATACACTTTATCGGTATTTTGAAATGTTAATTTGTCCATACACTAGCCTTATAAATTAATACATTATATAATAAGTATATCAGCAATTCGTATATATAGCTAACTGCTAGCTCAAGGTGCTGAATGTCTGTTTGAATAATAATTTGATATAAATAAAAACATGAAATTAACAAAAACCCAAATCATTGATCTTGTTAGTATTTTCCTAGTAATTTTATCGATTTCTGGTGCAATTATCTACCGTCTTGCTAATCTCAAGGCTTTTGCTGTATTTTTTGTGTTGATATTTTCTGCGATTTCTGCACTGATTATAGGGAAATATTTTATAAAAATCAAGCCCCGCAGTGATGTTAATGCGACGATAATTCTCGAAAAAGCCTCTTCTAAATATGCCAAAATATCTGCCCTTATTTTATCAATTTTATTTATTTTTTTTATAGTGCTTGCTTTTTTTATATTATTTAAGTTCAAAACCAATGAATCGATAATTTCTCCATGGCAAGCTATTCCCAATTATTTTTTTTTGCTATATTTTTTTGCAGGAAGCACGCTCTTATTACTAATTTTGTTAAAAAATAAATTTAATTTACTCTTTATCATAATCTTTTCTTTTTTTGTAAATTCGATAGCAATTATTATCTATCGATTTGGTTTTGGTTTTGATTTTTTTATTCACCAAGCCACGATGGATCTTATAGATCTAAAAGGACTGGTGGAACCGAAACCCTTTTATTATCTGGGTCAATACTCAATTATTATTGTTCTGCACAAATTATTTTTTATACCGATATTTTACCTGCACCTCCTACTTGTCCCCTCGCTAGCGGCTATACTAATTCCAATTAACTTGCAAAAAGTTTTGCCGAAATATTTTAATTCTGAAATTTTAATCTCAATTAGTCTTCTTTTTTTTGCAATACTTCCCCTGGGCATATTTTTTAATACTACTCCACAAAATTTAGCATTTCTTTTTTTATTACTCGTGATTATCCGCGGCCTAGATTGCCAAAATTATTTTGACCTCATCTACATCTATCTGTTTTCTTTGGCCGCTTTGCTTACGCAGCCGATTGCCGGCATCCCGGCCGTCCTCTTGGCCATAGCAGTCACGGTATATAACAGTGATTTAAAATCTTTAAAAAATCATCTCTATCGATTACTTTTTGTTCTTTCGGCGATATCGCTACCGGCTGCCTTCATCTTGCTCAACAAACTAAATAAAAATACACCGAATCTCGATAATTCCAGTATTGACAATAATGTCAATATTCTTGGTGGCTTGTTGGCAAAAATTTCGATACGAGTTCCAAACCAAGAAAGTGTTGTTTTGAACACAATTTATTTTTTTGAAAATAACCTCCTCGCCATTTTTTTTATTTTTATTATTTTTGGTTTATTCATTTTTTATAAACAAAAAAAGGTTCATCCAGTTTTTGTTGTCTATCTCTATCTCGCCACAGGCCTCTTTGTGTCATATATTATCACAGCCAACCTTTCTTTTGATTTCTTGATTGATTACGAAAGACTGGATTATTCCACCCGCATTTTTAGTGTAAGCATGATGTTGTTTGCCCCATTTTTGCTACTAAGTCTGCGCGCAATTCTACTTTCTCTAAAAAATAAAAATTTAGCGATAAAAACAATTTGTTATTTTTTCTTGACACTTTTGATTCCGATTTTTTTGTATATCAACTACCCACGTTTTGATAACTACCACAATTCACATGGCTACTCCGTCGGCCAGGACGATATAGACGCAACTCATTGGATAGAAGATGATGCGCGCACTGATTATATAGTTCTAGCCAACCAACAAACCGCAGTAGCTGCTCTGCACGAATTTGGCTTCAATCGGTATTACAAAACTGGGGATAAGCAAGAAATTTTTTATTATCCGATCCCCACAGGTGGACCGATGTACACTTATTTCCTTGACATGGTCAACAAAAAACCGGAGCGCACCACTATCGTGAGGGCGATGAGATTGGTCAATGTCGATATTGGTTACTTTGTAATCAACAAATACTGGTGGGCGTCATCAAAAATAATCGACGAGGCCAAGACAGAAGCAGACTCTTGGCATGAAATCAACAGTGGCAATATTTATATTTTTAAATACACAAAATAATTTCCAAATAATCAAAATTAATGTTATAATATGTCTATGGTCAAGCGCACACAGAAATATTTCAATTTCTTGGCCGTGAATTACAATGAAGCAAATTAATCGAACTATGACAAACTACAAAAAAATTTCCAATAATATTCAGCAGTTAGTTATCGATAATCCCATCACTCCGAACAGCAAGTTGACCTGGATAGATATCAAGAATCCTGGTAAAAAAGAAATAGAGTATTTGCGAAAAAATTACAACTTTGCGCTTTCTCATTTACAAGCTTCGTCTGCAAAAGCCATCTCACAGCGCCCGATCGTCGTAAAATCGTCAGATTATACCTTCATGATTTTGCATTTTCCGATTTACAAGGACGAGACTATTTCTGCTGGTGAAATCGAATTTTTTATCGGCACAGACTATTTGATTACCCTGCACAATGGTGATGTTAGCACGCTTGGTAATTTTTTTAATTATTCAAAAAAAGACGGCGAATCACTCAAATCATTCAAATTTGAATCATCAACGATTTTACTGTATGAAATAATCGAAAAATTATTGCTTGATTGCTTTAGTTTACTTGATAAAAATAGTATATCAATTAGCAAGCTTGAAAATACTATTTTTGCGCAACAATCAAGAAAAGCTGTTTCAGAAATATTACTGCTCAGAAGAAATATTATCAATACGCGCAAAATAATGCAAAATCATAAAAATATAATAAAAAATCTGGTTACAATCCAAACTGGTTTTGCTCCCGAAAAAACCGTGCGTGTTTATTATGATGAACTACTTGATCACACCAAACGATTTTGGGAATATCTCGAGACCCAAAAAGAGATGATTGAAGTACTAAATAGCACCAATAAGTCGCTACTCAATTACAGTTTATCTGATATCATGAAAACTCTAACTATTTTTTCGGTGATTGTCTTCCCCCTCACACTTTTGGCAGCTATTTTTGGTATGAACACAGTTGGAGGCATGCCTTTTATAAACAATCCTCATGGGTTTTGGATGGTACTTGGCCTCATGTCACTTGGCTGTCTTGGTATGATTGTTTTTTTTCATCGCAAGAAGTGGTTTTAAAAAATTTACCTTTATTACTTAAAAAAATACGTGATTACTCACGTATTTTTTTGTTCGAGAATTTTTCTAATATCATCAATCGTTTCTATAAGTATCAACTTCTCACGCAAGTGCTTCGCGCCCGGAAAGCCCTGAAGGTACCAACATAAATGTTTGCGCATCTCCACTAGCATCTCTTCGCCCTTATATTTTTTAACAAGTTCGGCATGTTCAAGAATGATATCAAATATTTCTTCTTTTTCCGGAATACGATAATTTTTATCTTTTAATTCAGAAAAAATCCACGGGCGACCAAATGCCCCACGACCGATACCAAGACCATCGGCTCCGCTTGACGACAAAATTTGTACAGCACTCTGACTGTTGATAACTCCACCATTGGCTATAATAGTCCCGCCAAAATAGTTGCGTGCTTTTTTGATAACTTCGCAATCAATAGTGCCAGCAAACCCCTGTTTGAGAGTCCGGCCATGAATCATGATTGCCTTGATATCTAAATCACGCATATAGTCAAGAAACTCCAAAATGTTAACCGCGCCCGCTTGTGTCCTTGTTTTTATTGATACTGGCAAATCGGTTGAAGCAATTGTTGCTTCAATTATTTGACGTGACAACTTTATATCTTTAAATAATTCAGCGCCGGCATTTTGTTTGGCGACTTTTGGTACTGGACAACCAAAATTGATATCAATGCCGTCTGGTTTTATTTCTGCGCTTACTATTTTGCTAGCGATTTTGAAATGTTCTGGGTCTGAACCAAAAAGTTGTACAACATATGGTCGTTCACTTTTGCTATACTCCAATAATTCAAGGGTCTTTGCTGGCGAATATTTGAGAGCCGTCACACTCGCCATTTCCGAGTACACGACATCAGCGCCAAAATTTTTGCACATCTGTCGAAAGGCCTGATCGCCGACACCAGCCAATGGTGCCAAAGCGTAAAATGGTTTATTTAGTTCTTGCCAGAAATTTTTCATTAGCTTCCTTTATTTATACAAATACTTTTTATATGACTCACTACTAGAAAGTTTTTATTTTTTATAAATCAA
>JBBRXK010000037.1:0-8500 GCA_038248465.1 Patescibacteria group bacterium
AATTCGGGGCGCTTTGGTTGGACGGAAAAATAATTCCATTGCAAAACTTAGGAAAAGTATTTTGCGACTACAGCCAAGCTGGAACAAGAGCGCAGGGACTCGGTTGGCACCAAGATCTTTATGGATATTCCACACAGGACAGGGGTTTATTCATTCATCCAGGTTTTACCGGTTGTCTACTAGCAGAAAACCCCAAAAATTCTTTAGTGAGTGCTTTTGTCAGTAATAGAACTTATTATGGCAGAGACAACACACGACATCGAGAAATATTTCGATTTCTTCTAGATAATATTTTCTAAAACTGTTTATAAAAACAGCGGGCAAGCTAAAGCTTACCCGTTTTTTATTTTCAAAAATATATCAGTTAATTTTGCGACAGTCTCTTATAACTGATTCTTACCGGAACTATATTATAGGATTAAACTATGGCCTAGTTCCTAAATATGGGCTGTTAGCTTTTTTTAACATGAACCATTATAATAAAATCTTGCATATTATTATATATAGTAAAAAAGGGGGCCGTTCAAACGATTGTCTAAACGGCCCTGCCTGATTTAATCGCCCCTCCAACGACATTTATCAGAAAATGTATAATAAATTTTGTTTAATAAAATTGAGTGCGCCCCATCCGTCATGCTGTCAGTTGTAAATTTGCTAACTTTTAGTAATGACATGCGGATTACTGTAATTTTAGGATCTTATGATATTCATAGCAAGACTCAGTCCTTCAATAACGACCATAATACTTTGCATGCCACTCCTCCTCTGCTAGTATTTGATTCTCCATGATTGCAGAATCAAGATATTCTAGAAATATTTTTGATGATTCTTTCCCAAACATACCATCATCAAATGCCTGTTTGATTTCTTTGAAGAAATCAACTCTTTTCAATGCATGGTTTTCAACTGTGGTAAAAACCCAGTCTATCCTCTCTGATTCGTAGCAAGAAACAAGATCCTTTAAAAAAACAAAATCTAGTTTGTAGTTTTTAATCCTAAAATGACTAGGAATTATCTTGGACAATTTACGAGTTGGTCTCTCCCAATCTGAAAATATTGCTTCGATTTCAGCAATTTCTTTGTTTACAAAGGCAGCCTCATAGCACAACTGTCTGCCATTTTCTTTCCCCAAAACCGCATGCCTCTTTGCCAAATTCTCATATGGGCTACCTTTTTGTATTCTTAGACTGCCAAGAATCCTTGAATCAGTATCATGAATATGGGTTTCTTCAATAAAAGCTATATTTTCTCTCAACTCTTTTAGGGTCACAAGGTAATCGAAAAAAATAAATCCAACCTCTATCTCCAAACCCAATTCACGCAGTATCTCTATAGCTTTTTTATTTTCTTCCACTGAAACTCCCTTGCAGTACCTTTTCAGTTGACTCGAACTCCCTGACGCAATCCCCAAATAAACTCTTCTTAGACCAGCTGCCTTGAGTAAGGAATAAGTATTCCTACGAACAAGATTTCTGTCTTCTTCGGATGGTCTGTCTGAATATATCGTATCAACACGAGCTGATATATGAGTAATACTCAAAGTGTTACACGGGACCAAGCTGTCGATACTCCGTAGCTCTTCGTTTATAGCTATCAAGCCACGCGCAATTTCACTTACTCGACTCATCGTTTCCGAAAATTGCTGTAAAGTGCGCACAGGACCAAAAAATTCAGAATCCTTGATGTCAAAACGACGAACTCCTTCCTTAGCAAAACTACGAATATCTCCCAGAACTTTGTCAACGGCAAAAGGTCGCCAACGCCAATCAGGCGAATGAGTTTTTGCTTGTTCACTCGTGCCAAATTGATTTTTAACTGAACAAAAGGAACAGTTTCCCCATGGACAACCACGACTTGTCTCCATAGCATAAACGTCCCACTCTTTGTCATAGATATCCGAAGGATTAATATTTGACAAAGGCGGATACGAATTCAAATCAACACGCTTGAGCTCGGCAACATGAATAACATCATTTATACATACGGCTACATTTTGAATCGCTCTATAGTTCTCTACCACTCTAAAATAATCTCGTTTCTGAACAGCGGTACTGACTATTTCTACTAAAGCCTCCTCGCCTTCGCCAACAACGGCTACTATATCCAAAAATGCTTCTTGCGTCAGTAGTTCTTTATAACCATGAGTAGACCCGATATTTCCAACAACAAAGAGCGGATGTATCGTCACAACTTCTTGTCTTACCTTATTTATTATCCGCGCTGCAATTTCCTGAGTGCCCCACTTAACAGAAAGACCAACGATGGTCTTTTTAATCGAGCAAATTGAAATTATTTCCGATATAACTGATTCTACTGTTTTTGCAAAAATAACACTTATAGGATCTTTTTCTGTTCCAACTTTTTTGAATACATCCTGCATATCAATAACACCAACGGCAACATTAGGACATTTTGATTTAAAATACGATGATAATACATTAACGGCTAAAGGAGCCTGATAACGCGCTAGATAATCTTCAGAAATGAGATTGACCAATACTACGCCGAAGTTAGATTCCATTATTATTCTCCTCTGTGGTTAAAGTTTTAGTTTTTAAAGTACAATTAGCCCCCCCCATCAAAACCGTTTTATGAAATATTATTTATCATTTTCAGATCTATACCCCTCTGACTATACCTTTCTTTCATATCGTTAAAACTCACTATGCCTAAATTTTCATGAATCTCATGATTAATATCAGTTATTTCTTCGCCAAACCATTCGGGTGCCGTGAATTTGGACATATCCTCGTCATTATCAAATTCAACTTCAACCCTGGCATAACCATCTAATCTGCCAAGATAATAATCAATTTCGTACTCACAACTATCAGTAGAATATGTATATCTATTTTTTTCGTGTGATTGAACACAGCACTTAAATATGACATCAAACTCTCCCTCCTTTATATCAATGACATGCTCAACTCTTTCATGGGTTGTGTTTGTTACTTTTTTTATCAAATGAAAATTAGCACCCTTTTGTCTGATTTTTAATGCATCTGTACTGTTGGAATCATAAAAATCTCCGACCTTAATTTGGAGCATTTTGTATTCGCTGATATTTGAGGGTAACTCCTTAAGCAAAAACACCCTCTCTCTTTCAATGTTTTTCATGCTATTTATTTAAAATTAATTATCTAGATATATTAATTTAGGACTTTAACATTTTATAAAATATATGTCAACACACTGCACTCGTCCATGTTACACTTGACACTATGAAGGTCAAAATATGAAAAAAAGACGAGTAAAGATGTATGAAAAAGACATAGGGATGAAAAAACCTAAAGAATATGCTAATATCAAAAGATTTTATCAATTAATAAATAAGTCTTTCGATACTATGCAAACTAAGGCAGAAAATAAGCTAAACCTATTAAAATTTCCACTATCGGATGAAGCTAAAAAAAGATTGAAGTGGATGTATATAATTTGTTTTGAATGTGATAATAAAATTAGCAAAGCCGCTAAAAGAATCGGGGTATCCAGACAATGGCTCTCAACAATTCATAGTGCCTGGCTTAGGTCGGACAAAGACCCACGTTCGCTGGAGTCAAAGTCAAGAGCCCCAAAAAATACAGACAAGCGAAAAAGAATTGACCAAAAAACTGAAGACAAGATAATTGAGGTAAGAAAAGAATACCACTGGGGCAAAGATAAATTAATAACAGTTCTAGATAGAGATCATGACATTACAGTTGGCGCTAGTACTATCAATAGGTATTTGGACAAACACGGATTACTAGATGTGAAAATATCAAAACGAATTAAACTAGCACACAAAAACAAAATTGAGCAAAAACAAAAATGTCGTCCACCAGAAAAAATTAAGGATTACAAACCAGGAGCATTAGTTGAGAAATGGAAGGGTTATTTAAAGAGACAAAGTAAAAGACAAGCCAACTCAAGGAAGATGAAAAATAGAGAAAAAATTGACAAATTGATGGATCAAATCGACAAGAGATTAGACGGAAATTACAAATAAAAAAGTGTCAATTATGTTCGTGGACTTGCACATATTTTGGACTGTAATTTTATTTCGATTTTAAAACCGGACATTTTTGCCCTATTTTCGACATTAAAACCGGACAATATGCTAAAATTTATTTTAGCAAATTATTTTTTCACAAAATATTTGTTCAAATATATATTTTACTAAAATTCGCTTTTACAAAAATTTTTTGTAAATGTTTAGTGAGTATTTATGGATATTTTTGTATTAAACCAAAACTCTTAAAGTTATTGGAAAATTTGGCAAAAAAACTCCCACTATATTTGTGGGAGTTTTTTTGCTAAAGTTTAATTTTTTGTAGTCAAGGTAATATTTACCATGCTCTTCTGTGGATTGTCACTGTTCTGGTTGTCACTAATAAGTCCCGAAACAGTTTGTTTGTCTTTTTCAAAGGTGAGCATCGAGATGGTGTCAGTTACGGTTTCCATGGTTTTTTTCCAGCCATCACCCACGAGAGTGCTTTTGTATTTTTCAATTAAATCTGCCTTGCTCATATCGGTGAGGTAGTTGACCGATGAGGTGTCGCCCATGTCGGTGGCTACCGTGATTTTTGCGTCATCTACCACTACTAAAATTTTGGGAAAGTTATCGGGCAGTTTTACGTCTCCGCCGGTCGAGATGGCAGTGTTGCCATTTTCGCTTTTGATGTTCATAGTGCCCTTGCTCGAGTCGATGTCGACCTTGCCTCCGGTCGCAGATTCGATAGCTTTCTCCGCCAAGCCCTCACCAACTTTTTCACTGATCATGTCAGCGGGGGACTGGAAACAGCCTGTCAGAGTCATGCTTAGGGCAAAACAAAGCACAGCTAGCATTAATGATGATTTTTTCATAATTTTTTAAATTACAAATTAATTTATGTGTATATTATATATTTTAAAATGGAAAAAATCAAATAAAAAGGTAGAGACGAGGCATGCCTCGTCTCTACCGATGTTTTGTTTTGTATGTGTAACAAAACCGCCGCCAAAACGTATTATTATATAGAGATTAAAAAAATATATGAATTGGCGAAATAATCACAATTTAATTAAGCTTAACCCGACTGAAATGTCTGGCCGTTTTTATGTGGTCGTAGCATTTTGCGATATTGTCTGGTCTAGGCGTTTTAAATGTGATTATAAATTTGTATAATAATACACTTAAGTAAAATAATTAGAACTCCGAGATCAGACAATAGTGTCTGATTTTTTTGTAGATGGGGAATGATAAATTTTGCATCTATACAAGTTAGCAACAATCGAATTTTGTGTTCTTTAAAAATTTAAACAAAAGGAGGTAGCAAAAAATTTGAGCGCTGGGTCTTTCAAAAAAAACAAAATTAAAAGGAGAAAAATATGTCTAGGAGAATTGTGAGAGTATATTATTTGATCAGATTTTTACTTGGCTTGTCGATGTCTTTTTTTAATGCGACCTATTCGATATTTTTACTGGGAGCTGGACTAGACTTGCTGCAAATCAATTTGGTAAACACCTGTTACATGCTGGCTTGTTTCACGCTTGATATTCCGATGGGAGCCTTTGCGGATGTTTATGGGCGGAAAAAATCTTTTATCTTTTCTTGCCTTTTGCTCAGCCTGTCATTTTTTATCTACTATCATTCTCATACTTTTGCTATGTTTATTTTGGCTGAAGTAATTGGGGCCCTGGGGAGCAGTCTATATTCCGGAGCCTTTAAGTCTTGGATGATAGATGGGATAAAAAACACCAAAGAAGACTTTAACATCAAGCCCGTTTATAGCTGGAGCCGAGTTATCGCATGTTGTGGCGCTTTGATTGGATCTGTAATTGGGGCATACGTCGGAAATTATGATCTAGCTTTGCCCTGGCTCATGTCCTCGGTGTCTGTGCTGGCAACTGGAATAGTTGGCTACTTTATCGTGACAGAATATCGTACGGAGATGTCGCCAGAAGAAAAAAGTTACAGGGCTATGATTCAAAAAATCATCGATGGTTACCGGATTTGTAAAAACAATGGGATTATCAAGTTTACGATTCTGCTCGGTTTTTTTTGGGGCTTTGCTTGCGCGCCCATGAATATGTTTTGGACACCAAGATTTCAGACGATGGGGCTAGCCATTAGTTCGCTTGGCTGGGTGCATTCCGTAACGCAGTTAATGATTATTGGGGGTGTGCTCCTAAGCTTGCAAATACACCGCCGGCACAAGGGGGGCCGGTCGGCTCTACTAACCACTTTGTTTATATTTGCGCTTGGGATTTTTGGCTCGGCCATCACTGAAATTTTGTGGATTAGTTTGTCGATGTATTTTGTTCATGAAATGGCTCGCGGTATGTACGAGCCCTTGCTCGATGATTATCTGAACGAAGAGATTGATCACGAGGTGCGAGCAACCATTCAATCAATCCAATCGACACTAGCCACTGCTGGCAACGGGATTGGATTAATTTTGTCCGGTGCTATTGCCAAAAATACGAGTATCCAAACATCTTGGCTTATCTCCTCCTTAATAATTTTTAGCTTTCTTATTTTCTTTTTTGTAAAAACTAGAAAATAAAAAATCGGTTCCTGAATTTAGCAATAAGTTCGGGAGCCTTTTGATTGGTAAAAAAGTTTTTTGATTTTTGAAAAGTATGATATAATTATTTCATGATTAAGGCTAAGCAAAAAAGAAGTGAAACAAAAGTAGGCGCCATAGAAAAAAAATATGGGCGTGATTTTGGTGTTCGCTCTGATAAAAAAATAGGAAACTATTTGAAAGAGCAGGGCTACCCTTCTTTGGCTAAATTATTAAGCAGTGGCAAAGGAAAACCAAAAAAATAAATTTACCGAACTAGTCCCTCCTCTTTTAGAGATTGAGGGGCGTTTTTTATTTATAGAAGATGATATCTTGAGGCAGAACATTGCGATTTCACTTCAATATATTCTATTGCTGATTGCGATATTAGACAAAGAGAATGCCAATGATACAATTTTGGCGAGCAGTCTAAATAAAAACATGATAGTAAACGTGGCGGTGATTACGGAGGGCTGTCTGCATTATTGCTTAAGACAATTGATTGGCAAGGGGATTATAGAAGCTTCAAATATTATGCCAGTCACGGAGAAATTTAAAGATTGCAAAGTGTTGCACAAAATAAAAGAAGGCGAGGATGTGTGTGGTGCGATTAGAATTAGGGAGCACGAAATATTCGATAGTAAAACTTCTTATCAAAATATAAATCGAGCAGCCAAGAAGGCTGGAATTTTAAATGAAGTTTTATTTGGAAAGTCTGAGGATTTAAGAAAACAAAGAAATAAAATTCATGTGGCTGGGCTAGAGGTTGTAGATAACACTTATAAAAAATCAACGGTTAATTTGGCTATGAGAATAATGGCTGACATTGTTGGGCGAGTAGGAAGCATTCTAATTGAGCCTAGTATTTTAAGTAATAAAAAACAACCCTAAAAAGGGCAGTTTCCGACCACGTCCTAGACTGCTTGTCAGTAGCCACGCTACCATCCGGTGACAGTTCGGAATACAGGTCTTTGTATTTTTATTGTAGCGCGAGGTGAATTAAAAATCAATGAGTTTTTTGTGTTGAATTTGGCGCCGTTTTTTTGAACGGCGCTTTTTTAATTTTTAGTAACGCTATTTTTGTGGCTATTTACAAAATTTAATATTATGTTAAGATGAAAAATCATTTTGTAAAATTGGTCATTGATAATTTAGTAAATAGGAGAAATATTAGGATTTAGTATAATATTTTAATAATAGATAGCAAAATTTATTGAAAATCTACTAAAAAGGGGAAGGGTATGCAAGAAATAATTTTTCGCTATGAAATTGGTGCAAAAAGTATAGAGTGGCTCTTGAACGAGAGCCGTCGCAGTGTTGGACCAAAGCGAGTTTGGATAGATTCGCCCGGGGGGACATTTGATTTCTTTTCCAAATTCGGCCCACCCCTAGAAAGGCAAGGATTGACAACGGTAGGTGTGGATGTGAGGTCGGCTGCTATTATTCTTTTCTTACTTGGTTATCAGCGTCTCGCCGTACCAAGCTTAATTTTCTTTTTTCACGAGGTACGGGTGATTCCTGGGAGACAGGGAGAAATTACCGTCTGTGATGTTGAGACAGCCAGGCATTTTATTAATGACGCAGCTAAACGAGAAGGTTTTGATGAGCTTTTGTTTCAGATGAAGTCGGCGCAACACTGGATGGTTTCATATATTTCTTCCTTGTCCGGAATACCCAAATCGCTTTTTGTAGATCTTATGCAAAGGGAAGTGACTCTGTGTGCGCGAGAAGCAATACGGTATGGCATAGCCCATCGGGTTTTGGAAAGGGAAGAGGTTGTCAGATAAATAAAGTCTGATGAGAAAAAAATAAGCATAGCGCTACAAAATTGTAGCGCTATTTTTTTCGCGTTTCAGTCGAACTGCTTTTTGTCTACTCAATGAAACTAAGTTTCTAAGAGGAAATATAGTTTCAAGCACAGCCAATTCTTAATTTTTCATTCTTAATTATTAATTGCAAGAAGCTATCCCGC
>JBBRXK010000038.1:0-8411 GCA_038248465.1 Patescibacteria group bacterium
CGCCTCTATTCCATAGGCAGTGGAACCATAAGGAATTTCATTTAGATACATCTGTAATATTTCTGGTTTTGAAAACTGTTTTTCCAGGCGATAGGCCAAAATAAATTCTTTTATTTTTCTGGTATATTTTTTCTCGTTGGTGAGAACACTGTTTTTGATAAATTGTTGAGTGAGAGTAGAGGCTCCTGCTGTGCGACCATAAAGAAAATTGGTAACAGCAGTGCGAAAAATTGCCCACAAACTAAAACCGTGGTGCTTGTAAAAATCTTTGTCTTCAATGGCAATAGTAGCCTGTTGGGCATACTTGGGAATGTTGTCCAGGCTCACTAGTGTTCTCTTTTGATTGCCATGGATTTCGTATAAAACCTGTTCACCCGTTCGGTCATAAATAATAGTGCTTTGGGCCACCTCGCGGGCGATTAATTGATTGGGTCCAGGCAAGCCTCGCGAAAACCAAAAGAATAAACCAAAAAAAGTAATAAAAATTAAGGCAAGAAGAATAAGGGAGGCAATAATAATGTTTTTTGGCTTAAAAATAATAGAACCCAGGTCATTGTTTTTTGTGTTGGTGTTTTTCATTCCTTGCCTTTTTTTGAAAAACTCTGGCTTCTTAAAAGCCCTGTGACTAGAAACATTAGCCCGCCAGCCTTGATTTTTTTTTGATAAATTTAAGGGTTTTGGTTTTAACATATCATTTAAATACTAAAAAACAATAAAAGCTAATTTCTAAAATATTCAGCGGCTTGTTCAGGAGAAACAGAGTTTATGATAAGTCCGGCGCCAAGCTCTATGCCTGCCCAAATGCTATCACGTGGTTGTATTTTTATGTAAAAATGTTGATCTGTGTCAGAAACAACTTGGTGTAAGTACATATTAAATGATAAATTTAGTTTTTTTAATTTGCACAAGATTTTTTTTAAGATCACCACCAGTGAATTTAATTCATCTTCGTTTATTTGAGTAATATTATCAAGGTGTCTTTTTGTAAAAAGCCACGACTCATAATGAAATTCACTGGCATAGGGCGCGAAAGCCGCAACGTGTTTATTTTCAAAAATTTTTCGAGGGCCACTCATTTCTTTTTTTAAAATAGCACAATGGGGACAAACCCCATTTTCATTTTTATATTTGTTGGCCAATGACAATTCTTCTACTACCTCTGGCGGCGTGATTTGTGAGGCGAAAACTTGTGAGTGGGCATGGATTATTGATGCTCCTGCCGCAATACCGTGGTTTTTAAAACATAAAATATAATTTATTTTTTTGTCTTTGCTGATTTCTTGTGTTCTTTTTTTGTACATGATGAGGACATTTTTGAGTTGGCGATGACTTAAATCAGCCATTTCTATATTGTGATTGCGGTTTTCGACAATTACTTCTTGAGTGCCATAGGCGACGCCATCCACACTAGACACTACGGGAAAAAGGTTTTTGATGCTGGCGACTCGCCATTTTTTGTCAACAACAAGCTCGTCACAAATATTTGTAGGCTGAATGTTTTTGGGACAAAACGGACAAGCAGTCTTTGTTTTTGGGGAGACATTTTCTTTTGCGATGCCTGGGCGCTTGGCGCGATTTGGTGCCACAATCACCAGTTTGTTGCCTAGATAGGCTTTTCGAATTTCGGTTTTTGGAAAAATATCCGTCATATTAGATAAAAAAAATAAAATATATTTAATTTGATAATCTTATTATAACAAAATATACAAATTGTAGGAAGTGCGAATTTCATAATAATATAACAGTTTATTTGCTGAATGGTCAAGAGTGTTTTTTGTATTGTATTTTTTTTCTAAATCAAATAAAATGATAAGCAGAACCAGGACTAAAAAACAACACAATTAAAACAATTTAACACTAATTTAACTTTTTTGTAATATAATAAAAGTATTAATAATATTTAAAAATAAGATAATTTATATTTTTGACAATCTTTGTGAGTGGAGGCATAATTTGTTGATAATATTAAAAAAATATGACTATATTAGTAGTAGAAGATGAGATAAAAATAACCAGATTTATCAAAAAAGGCCTTGAATTAGACCACTATACAGTGGAGACTGCTTATGATGGTGAGGAAGCTTTGGAAAAAATCGAGATTAATAATTATGACTTAATTATTCTTGATGTAATGTTGCCAAAAGTAGATGGTATCGAGGTTTGTCGGCGTGCCCGCGAAAACAAAATAGAAACACCGATAATTATGTTAACTGCACGCGACACAGTAGACGATCGTGTTCGTGGACTAGATGTTGGTGCTGATGATTATCTAGTGAAACCATTTGCCTTTGGCGAACTGCTCGCACGTATCAGAGCTCTACTGCGCAGAGAGAAAACGGTAAAAGCCACAAAACTAACCATAGCGGACCTGGTGCTAAATCCCACCACCCACGAAGTGTTTCGCGGTGACAAGGAGGTTTCGCTTTCTAGTAAAGAATATCGCTTACTGGATTATATGATGAGAAGACCCGGCACGGTTTGTACGCGAACGATGATTGGTGAGCATATTTGGGGCTATAGTTTTAATGATGAATCAAATGTGATTGATGTCTATATTAGTTATTTACGCAAAAAAATAGATAGCGGTTTTAGGAATCCGCTAATTCACACAATTAGAGATGTGGGTTACAAAATACAAGACAAAGGAAATATCAGTAAAAAAAAGTAGTACAAAAAAATGACAATCGTTGATAATATCCGCAAAATCAAGTCGGGGGTATTTGGGGCTCGTAATCTGAAAAAAACTCTGGCCTATATTCTGGCAGAAATTGAAAACATTAAGGGCAACGTTCCCTTGTCTGATATTTTTGTGATGATAGGAGAAACATTGCAAAAAGATAAAATAAATTCCATTGTTTGTATTGTTAATGAAAAAAGAAATGAAACCGTTGTGCGGAGCATTAATTTTTCTAACGAAATAAAAAATGTTTTTACTGGTGAAGAAACTAGACACATTGAGTTTTATAAAATTGGCAAATATGGCGAAGCGATTGGTAAAAAGGAAACAGTTTTTTCGCAGAACAGATTTGCACAATTAAACAAACTGTATAAAAATTATACAAACACATTTGATAATCAAGAGGAAACAAACTCAATTATCGCGCCCCTGGTTTTGCGGGGAGAAATAATTGCTACACTAGAATTATTTTCGCCGGACCTGCAAAAAGAAAACTTGGAGTTGCTGGATGATTTTGTAAAAAGACTCGTTATTAGTATTACTAATAATATTTTGTTTTATGAAATAAAAGAATCAGAAAAAAGATATAGAAACCTGTTTAAAAACGCTAGTGACGGACTGGCTTTTTTTAATTTGCAGGAAAAAAGATTCAAGGAGTCGAATCCGGCCATGCGAGAAATAAGTGGCTACACCCAAGACGAACTAAGACAGCTTCACTACTTGCTAGTTTTTTTGTCTGAAGATAGAAAAAAAATCGAGGAGATGATAAATATGATTCGGGACAATAAAAACAAAATAGTTTTGCCCATTAAGTTTTGCACAAAAATTAAATCTAAAAAAAATGAAACAAAAATCTGTGATATTGAGATTGGCATGCAACTCGGCAATCAGGAATTATATTTCAATTTTAAAGATGTGACAAAACAAAAAAATTCGGAGCTGGCGCTAAAAGATAACGAGGAGAAATACCGAATGCTGTTTGACAATGCGGGAGACGGCGTGATGGTGTTTGATACAGGGGGCCGAATTGTTTTGGTAAATAAGGCCATGGCAGAAATACTAGAGGGCGAAGAGGACGATATTAAGAAAAGAGAGGTGTTTGAATATGTAAGTACCGAGGATTTGGCGCTCGTGTCTGAAAGATTCAAAGACGGGGTAGCCGGAAAAAATGTGATTACTAACTATGATTTTAGAATTAATACGCTCAAGGGAAATAAAAAATATATTAATTATAGCGGAACGCTTATTATCAAAAACGGCCAAAATGTCGGTGTACAGGCGATTATTCGCGACATTAGTGAAAACATGAAATTGCAAGAGCAGACCAGAAAAACCAAGAGGCACTATGTGAGCATTATTGATTCAATAAAAGATGATATAGTTGTTATATCGGAAAACTTTATTATCATTAGTGCCAATCGTTCTTTTGCGAACAATGTGGGCCTCGGGTATCGAGAGGTGAAAGGGAAGTCTTGTGCCAAAATAATGCGAAAATATAAAAATGGAGTTTTTGACACACATTGTTTTAATCGAAATTGTCGGGTTTGTACAAATCAAAATTGTGGCAATGATTGTGTGTTTTTGCGCGTATTTAAAAAGGGCAATCCGGAGTATTTTATTGAAAAAAGTGAGGTGAATAATGAAAGTAAATATTTTGGCATCGGTATTTTTCCAATAAAAAGCAATGAAAAAATCAACCAAGTAATTATAACAATTCGCGATATTAGCGAAAGCAAGCTGGCGGAGGAGGAAAATCTACGACTCACGGAATTCAATAAAAAAATATTAGATGCTTCTCCTGTCAGTATTGTGGTGTTAAACAATGATGGCGAAATTGTTTTGGGCAATGGCATGGCCAAAAAACTGCTTGGATCTGAAAAGGGCGAAATAGTGGGAATGAAACTGCGAGAGACAAGTGCGATAAAAAACAATGAAGGACTACAGCAACAATATAGAGAGCTCCTGCAAGACGGTCGGTCGTTTTTTTACGACAACCTATCCTATTCGGTTTCGGGCGCGAGCAATGGTCGCAAAAATTATTTAAATATAATTGCCGTACCCCTATACAACTTAGACAAAAAAGTTGATGGTGCGATTTCGATGGCCATTGATAATACCGAAAAAGTGCTGGCGCAACAAAAGCTGGAAAAATTGAACAAGGAGTTGGAGCTAAAAGTAGAGAGAAGGACGGCACAACTAGACGCTATCAACAAAGAATTAAAAAAAGTGTTAGAGCTAAAACTAAAATTTATTTCAGACGCCTCACATGAATTGCGCACCCCCCTCACCGTAATTCAAGGAAATATTGATTTAACAAAACAGGAATATATGTATGATAGAAGAGAAATTCCGGAAGCATTTGAGCTGATTGGCAAAGAGGTGGAACAAATGACGGGAATTTTGTCTGACTTGACTATGCTTACAAACACTGATGCCAGCAATGAGTCAATTAATTATGACAATGTTGATATAAATTTGTTGGCAGCGGCTGTTACCCAATCACTAAGCGTGTTAGCCAAGCAAAAAAAGATAGTGATGAGCGTTGTTAATGAGCACGAAAATATTGAAATAATTGGCGATGAAACAAAATTGGAAAAGCTACTGCTCAATATTGTGCGCAATGCCATCAAATACACAGAAGAAGCGGGGACTATTGAGATACGAACACAAAAAGATAATGAGTTTGTGCGACTGATAGTAAAGGATACAGGCATTGGTATCCCCGCTGCTGATTTGCCATATATCTTTGAGAGGTTCTACCGGGTAGACAAAGCGCGTTCACGCAAAGAAGGGGGAACGGGGCTGGGTTTGTCGATCTGCAAGTGGATTGTGGAGGCACATGGCGGAAATATTACAGTGGCAAGCGAACTGAATAAAGGTTCGGTGTTTACAATAAATTTGCCACTGAACGCTAAAGGAGAAAAGTAAATTATAGAGACACCACAAGACAGTGAAGATACAAAAGACGAATGACTAGCAACACACATGCCCTTAATTTTGTTTGCCAGCTTTTAAGCTCGCGCATAAGACACGGTTTTTCGGGAGGCTAAAGCCTTGACGACACGAGTTAAAACTCAGTAGAAAAAACAGACACAATTTATTATACACTCTCGAGTTGCAAGGACAGGCGGGTGAGGTAAAAAATACTAAATAAAAAAAAGTCCTTCATATTTGAAGGACTTTTTTGTTGAAAAATTTATGTTTACGGATCTTTGTGTCGATTTATGATTTCCAAAGACCGTGCAGGTTACAATATTCGCGGGCGCTGATGTCCTGGCCACTGACTTGGAAGAAAGCCTTTGCTTCGTCGCCTGGTTTTAGATATTGACGATAGACCTTGTTGTCGACGATGAGTTCAATCCACTCGATGTAATGAGCGTCTTCCATGGGGTGAGGCACGGAACCGATGCTTACCTCGATTCCGGTTTCACTTTTGTTGATGACTGGTACGTGTTTTTCGGTGGCAGCATCAACCGAGTTTTCCGTTTTTAGAGTCATGGCTGCGCCACAACAGACGAGTTCTCCACCGCCTGTGTGCAGTACCTCGACGATGTTGCCACATATTTCGCATTTGTATACTTCGTTTTGTTTTGTCATATTTTTTTTACTAATTAATTTTTGTTAAATACGCGCTTGCATACTTAGTAATTCTCGTTTTTCAATTGATAGAATGCCTGTGGGTGACCGCAAGCCGGGCAGACGGTGGGTGCCTCAAGACCAGTGTGCTCATAGCCACACTCCCGACAAAGCCAAGAACTTTCCACTTCCTTTTTGAACACGGTGCCACGCTCAATGCTGTCCTGTAATTTTTGGTAGCGCTCTTCGTGATGTTTTTCTGCTTTGGCAATAGCCAGTAGCCGTGCGGCGATTTCGGGCAAGCCCTCACTATTGGCAGTTTCTGAAAATTCTGGATACATACTGCTGTGTTCATGATTTTCACCAGCGATAGCGGCTTGCAAGTTTTCAAGAGTTGTGCCAAGGACACTGGGGCAAGTTGCCTCAACCGTGATTTCGCTAAAATCTTCGACGCTAGTTTTTTTTAAATCGTTAATCAAGCGCATCAGCCACTTGGCGTGTTGCAGTTCTTGGTCAGCGGTTTCTAGAAATATCCCCGCAATTTGTTCAAAGCCCTCTGTCCGGGCGATCTTGGCATACATCGTGTAGCGGTTTCTGGCCTGTGATTCGCCGATAAAAGCGGCGGCTAAATTTTTGATTGTTTGTTGCATAAATATTTTGCGATTTTGCATTACCAATAATATTCAACTGCTTATATGTTTTTTATATTGGTATTGGTTCAATCGTTTTTTAATTAATTAAATAAAAACATTAGGTTGGCTGATTGTTTTTTTCTGTTCTCCAGACTGATTCGTGTATTCGTAATAACCTTATTTTTGACACTGCTCACAAAACACCGTTCCTCTACCCGCTACTTTGATTTTTTGTAAAACATTTTTACATTGGAAACAATTTAATTTCCCGCGACCGTATACTTTTAATTTTTTGACAAAAGAGCCTGGCTGACCGCGACCGTCGACATAATTATTAAAAGTGGTACCCCGACTTTTGATCGCATCACGCAAAATAATATTGGCTGCACCGTGAATGTTTTTTATTTCAAGTGCTGTTAGGCTACGCGCTGTTCTTTGTGGTCGTATGGCGGCGCGAAAAAGAATTTCGTCGGCATAAATATTGCCAATGCCACTGATTAGTTGTTGGTTTAGCAATAATGATTTTATACTAGTCTCGTGATTCGCGATTATTTTTTTTAATGCCCCCAGTGTAAAATTTTTTTGGAGCGGTTCTATGCCAAATCTTTTTAATTCAATCTGGAGTTGAGCTGAGTTTACTATTTTCAAAGCGCCAAAAGTGCGCTGGTCATTAAAAAATAATTTGCTATCATCACTAAAGTGAAAAATGACATAGGAATGTTTATTTTTTTGACAATCAATCAACTCTTTCGTGCTATGACCGCCAGCAAGCACTGAATCTTTTGTGCAGTAAACCAGTTGACCAGTCATCCGCAAATGAATTAGCAAAAAACTATCTGGATCATTTGTTAGCGCAAAAATAAGCAACTTGCCGGTTCTTTTTATTTCTTGAAATGAATTGCTCTGTAAAATTTTTTTAAAAAGACCCAAGTCGGACTTTATCAGGCGGGGTAAAAACACCTCGAGCTTAGTTATTTTTTTTTGCAAAATAAATTGGCGCAAGTCTTGGCGGATTGTTTCAACTTCGGGTAGTTCGGGCATAAATAAAATTATTACGAATTCACTAATGCGTTGCAATATGATTTTGTTTAGTCTACTTTGTGTAGCGCAACGTGCGCGCCGGTGATGGTGATGAAGCCTGAAGGTTTTTCATTCCACGAGGCATCGTTGATATAATAAACATTGTGCTTGTTTTTTTCTAGTAACTTGTGTGTGTGCCCACAAAAAACAAAATCAGCGCCCATGATGCGTGCGGCTTGGATGGCTTTTTTGGCCACTTCTTGCGATCCGCGTTTCCACTGCTTGCTGTTGTTTTTGATATAGCTAGTGGCAAATTCTTTTTTGTCTATTCGGCGAAGTAGATCATAGAAAAAATAAACAACATGACTAAGAAGATAATTGTTTATCAAAAATTTGTCGAATTGATGACCCTGAATAGCCAAAAATTTATGTCGACCAGACTTCCAAACATAGTGCTTGTATACCTTGATGCCCAAGAGATTGGAAAGAATGGAGGGCTTTGCGTC
>JBBRXK010000039.1:0-8406 GCA_038248465.1 Patescibacteria group bacterium
ATGGTTATTGATTATATGTACGAGATTCTGACACAAAATATCGGCTTACCTGATAATATTGATTATGCCGCAGATCGTGAAATCCAAATATTTTTGGGAATTCACGCCAATTTTTTGAAATTTGATCGGGATATGCTTGCTTACATTTTGTTCAAATACTACAATGCCAATTGGCAGGAGGCCAATGATGAGATTGTCAAACAAGTTGCCGTAAATATACTTTCGCTAAAAAAAATCATTGATAAACAAATTGATCATCCGCTCGGTGGACAGCTAAAAAGAATTATTAGTAGATATACGGTATTTTTCTCAATTCTTTTAGACGTAATTTCGCAAAATCCAGAAGATGTTTACGATACATTCAAAAAAGACCCCAAAGCTTTTCCCCGAAAACTAAAGCAAGCTTGCGAAAATCGTTACAAGAACGCCCGCGCCAAATTATGGCGCGCATCGATTCGCAGTATCATCTATATTTTTATAACCAAATCAATATTTGTTTTATTGTTAGAAGTTCCAGCTATAAAATTTTTTGGCGAACAACTGAATCTCGTTTCTTTGGGCATCAATATCGTTTTTCCCGCAGTTTTATTATTTATGATTGTTTTTTTCACGCGCCTGCCGAGCGATGCCAACACCGAAACCATCGTGAATGGAATAGAGGAAATTATTTTTGTGGAAAAACAGAGAAAAGAACAATTCAAATTGCGGAAAGGCGTAAAGAGGGGAGCGGTGATGAACGCAACATTTGGTATGCTCTATGCCATTACCTTTTTCTTGTCATTTGGCGCTGTGGTCTGGGGGCTAGATAAAATTAATTTCAACTGGGTAAGTATCACAATATTTTTATTTTTCTTGGCCTTTGTCAGTTTCTTTAGCATTCGTATTAGAAAAAACGCCCGCGAGCTTATTATCGTGGCACCCAAGGAAAATATTTTTTCTTTGTTTGCCGACTTCTTCTATGTCCCGATTGTGGTGGCGGGCAAATGGCTTTCAGAAAAATTTGCACGTGTAAATCTGTTTGTGTTCATTCTTGATTTTATCATCGAAGCCCCGTTCAAGATTTTTGTAGAAATCGCTGAAGAGTGGACCAAGTATGTACGCGAGCGGAAAGATGATATTGTGTAGTCAATTACGAATTAAAAATTAAAAATATATGAGCAAATTATATATCGTCGCTACCCCCATCGGCAATCTGGAGGATATTTCCATGAGAGCACTACGCATCCTCGGTGAGGTTGATTTTATTTTGTGCGAAGATACGCGCGTGACAGCTAAACTTCTGTCACACTATGACATCACGACCAAAAAAATAGCCTATCATCAACATTCCGATGACAAGCGTAATGACGAAGTAATCAAATTGCTCGAAACTGATCATGATTTGGCGCTGGTGAGCGATGCTGGCACGCCCGGTATTTCTGATCCAGGCGGGAAACTCGTAGCGCTCGCCATCGAGAAACTTGGTGATCGCGTAAGTGTGGAGTCTGTACCTGGTCCATCGGCTGTTACAGCCGCGCTCTCTATCACCGGCATTCCTACCGAAAAGTTTGTTTTTCTCGGATTTCCGCCCCACAAAAAAGGTCGCCAGACTTTTATTCGCCATATTGGCGCCAGCATCTTCCCTGTCGTCGTTTATGAATCAAAGCATCGTATTATCAAATTTTTGGAAGAGTTGATTGAATTAAACAAAGAGATAAATCGACACAACGTGGAGATTGAACTAGCGAATATGAAGATGGTGACGAGAGACAAAAAAGAAAAGAAGTCGCCAGTCACCTCCGTCGTGGTTTGCCGTGAACTGAGCAAGATGCACGAGACAGTATATCGGGGCGAGCTAGAAGCCACAATCGCCAAGATAAAAAGTAGCCAGAGCGATCAGAAGGGGGAGTTTGTGGTGGTGATTGGGAAAGGATAGCCAGAGCAATATTTAATATTTAATTTGTAAACAATTTTTAATGAATTAATTTTTAAAAATTTCAAATTATACCAAGAGCACAAACAGTAGTCGGGAAAATTGCAATTCTTTGATTAAAAAATAAAAAACTGAATTTAGAATTCGTGCATTCGTGATTTGATTCGTGTATTCGTAATCCATTTAATTCGTGTATTCGTAATAAGCTTTATGAATAAAAAATATTATATAACTACAACCCTGCCCTACGTCAATGCGGATCCGCATATTGGTTTTGCGGCGGAAATAATTCGCGCTGATGTATTAGCTCGTTTTGCTCGCCAAAATGGCGCTGAGGTTTTTTTTAATACTGGCACCGATGAACATGGTCTCAAGATTCATCGCAAAGCGCTGGAAAGTGGCAAAGATCCCCAAAGCTATGTCGATGAATATGCAGCCAAATTTGATGACCTCAAACAGGCGCTCAACCTGAGCTATGACAATTTTATCCGCACCACCGATGAGCATCACAAAAAAGCCGCGCAAGAATTTTGGAAACGTTGTGATGCGAGTGGCGATATTTACAAAAAATTGTATCAAGTCAATTATTGCGTAGGCTGCGAACTTGAATTTACTGAGTCGGAACTGGTAGATGGTAGGTGTCCGCATCACCCAAATCAAGAGCTCGAATATATTGAAGAAACCAATTATTTTTTTCGTTGGAGTAAGTATGGCAAAAAATTACTTGGGTTTTACCAAGAAAATCCCGATTTTATCGTGCCCAAGCACCGCATGCATGAAATCAGTAATTTTATTGAACGTGGTTTGCAAGACTTTTCTATTTCACGGCTCAAATCAAAAATGCCTTGGGGAGTCCCTGTGCCGGGAGATGATGAACACGTGATGTATGTTTGGTTTGACGCCCTTACCAACTATATAACTTGTCTTGGCTGGCCCGAAGATGAAGTGGGGTTGCACGATTTTTGGGGCAGTCCAGAAAATCGCAATGCCATACAGGTTGCGGGCAAAGATAATCTACGACAACAAACAGCGATGTGGCAGGCGATGCTAATGTCGGCAGGTATCGCTAACTCCAAACAAGTATTGATATTTGGCTTTATCAATAGTGACGGTCAGAAGATGAGCAAGAGTATCGGCAATGTCGTTAGCCCACTTACCCTAGTCGAAAAATACGGAGTCGATGCTACGCGATACTATCTGCTCGCGGGCTTGAAATCTTTTGAGGATAGTGATTTTACTTTTGAAAGATTTGAGGAAAAATATAACGCAGACTTAGCAAATGGGCTTGGCAATCTGGTGGCGAGGACTTCGAATCTACTTGAGAAAAATCAGATAGAACTTGATATCAAGAAGGGTAGCGATGATAAGCTAATCAAGCTTGTAAACGAAAAAATGTCTGAATATCAATTTGATGAAGCCTTGAAGCTATTGTGGGATGATCTTCGACACAACGATGAAGTTTTGAGCGAGAAGGCGCCATGGAAATTGACCGACAAGCAAGAAATCAAAGATGTGCTTTTGCCGATTGCCACAAGCATATTGAATGTAGCCGAATTGTTATCGCCATTTTTGCCAGGAGTCGCGGAAAAAATTCTCGTGCAATTTAGCGAGAAACAAATCAGGAAAGGCGAGTCACTTTTTCCGAGATTGTCATAGCTTTTTAACTTGTGCACAGCTAAAAATAAAAAATCAAAAAATTTTGATTGTGCATAAAAATTAAAATATTATTTTTTATCAATCAAGTAGGCGCTTTGCGCGTCTGCTTTTTTTGTGGACACAATCAGAGTATAATGAAGACGTAGAGAAAATAAATTTAATTATATGAGATATCCTGATGACAAAATTTTGGATACTCGAGCAATCGCTTGCTCTCTATTTTTATTTTTCTATTTTTCTATTTTCAATTTAATACACAAATGCAATTTCAATGATTAACGTTTCGACGCTTAATCATTTTTATTTTTAGCATTAAAAAATATTTTTGCAAATTGTAAATTGTAAATTGTAAATTCAAGTTATTACTATGATTATATTGTTGCGATTATTTTTATTCTATATTTGGCGACCTCGCGCAGAAAGAGTTAAGACTGTTATTTTGATTACAAACACTGTAGCGGCAAGAGCGACCAAACCGTTTCTCTTGAAATATTTAGTGATTGGAACTTTAGTTTTGTTTGTTTTGGTAGTTTTGGAGTTATCAGCTCTTGGTGTCGGGACATATTATTATTTTTTGAGTACCTTGCCAGTTCCGAGCAGTGAAGCAATGATGGCTATGCCCGAATTTACTCACATCTATGACCGCAACGGTGAATTGCTTTATGAATTGCATGGTGATGTCAAGCGACGTTTTGTTCCTCTCGCAGAAATTCCAATATTTTTGCAAAAAGCGACAATCGCCATTGAAGACAAGAATTTTTATACGCACCACGGTTACGATTTGACCGCGATGATGCGTGCTTTTTATATCAACTACAAACATCAGGGGATAGCGCAGGGAGCAAGTACGATTACGCAACAATTAGCGCGCACGATGTTTTTGTCAAATGATCGTGACTATATCCGCAAAATTCGAGAAATTATACTAGCCATCGAGATTGAAAAAAGATTCAGAAAGGACGAGATACTGGAAATGTATCTGAATAATATTCCTTATGGTTCGGTTGCTTATGGCATATCGGCAGCGGCACAAATTTATTTGAACAAGCCAGCGTCCGAATTAAGTTTGTGGGAATCCGCATATTTGGCAGCTTTGCCCAAGGCGCCAAGCGATTATTCGCCATTCGGCAACAATCGCGACGCCTTGGATCGACGCGCCAAAGAAGTTATTTCGGCAATGCAAACAAATGGCTATTTGTCGGTAGAGGAAGTGAGTGCAATCGCAGAAAGCGCCATGCCAAATTTTGTCAGTTCACCACATTTTATCAAGGCGCCGCATTTTGTATTTTTTGCCTTGGACGAATTAAATAAGACCTATGGCCTCACGGCAGTACGTGATGGTGGCCTAGATGTTTATACAAGTCTTGATATGTCACTACAGCGCGAGGCCGAGAAAGTCGTCGCGAAGTGGGGACCCATTAATGAAAAAAAATATGGTGCCACCAATATCGCAATGACAGCGGTAGATCCGAGTAGTGGTGAAATACTGGCGATGGTCGGTAGTCGCGATTATTTTGACCCCAAAAACGGTAGCTTCAATGTGGCAATTAGTCCGCGACAACCAGGCTCATCATTTAAGCCATATGTCTACGGTGCTGCTTTTTCGGCCGACATGAATCCTGATTCGATAGTAGTGGACAATCAAACCGATTTTGCAGTGGCCAATTATGGTGTGTCATATATTCCGCAAAATTACAGTGGCAAGCACTATGGCGCGGTCACAGCACGCAAAGCGCTCGCTGGTTCGCTAAATGTGCCGGCGGTCAAAGTGCTTGTTTCGACAGGAATAAACAAGGTGATTGATTTTGCAGAAAGCATGGGTATTTCTACTTTGGGAGAGCGAAATCGCTTTGGCCCTTCGCTGGCTTTGGGTGGTGCCGAGGTGAAACTGCTCGAACATACTGCTGCCATGGGTGTCTTTGGCAATGGTGGCAAGAAACAAGAGCTGTCTGCAATTCTTAAAATAAAAAAACGTAATGGGGATTTGTTTTATGAAAGAAAACACGTCGCGGGTAAGCAAGTCGTCGATGAACGGGTCGCATATTGGATCAGCGACGTGCTTTCAGATGCCAAGGCCCGACAATTTATTTTTGGGCGCGGAAGCAATTTGATAGTACCAAATCAAAGAGTGGCTGTAAAAACTGGGACAACGCAAGATTTTCATGATGCGTGGACAGTCGGCTTTACTCCTTCTGTCGCGGTTGGCGTATGGACCGGCAACAACGATAACCATGTTATGAAAAACGGTGCAGATGGTTCGGTAGTAGCGGCACCCATCTGGAAAGACTTTATGACTTTTGCGCTTGGGAAACTTGCCAGAAAAGATTTTGTGGCACCAAAGGGGATGGGTTTACTTGCAGTCAAAAAAGAGCCAGTCAAGATTGTGGTTGAAAAAGTTAGCGACACGACCAAGGGGAATGATATTGATAAGAATAATGATATCAAAGAAAACTTTTTGTCGAGTATCGTGTCGGGTGCCAATGCGATGGATGAAAAAAAAGAAAACACAAATATTGTTTCCCAGACGATTGAAAATGGAGATAATATCGTAAATATGCCAAATGTAGAAACCAACGATAAGATAAATTATTATCTTGAAGATAATGAAAATTCAAAAGCAACTACACTTATGCCACCCATCAATCAAAAAGCCCTCATCAAAACATCATGCCATGTCATCGAGTTGGCATCTGGGAGCGAGATGGTTCTGGGCGAGATAGCGGGGTGTGGACTAAATTAGATTCCCCAAAAAATAATCCAGGCAAAATCAGGAATATTTTTTTATTCTAGGAATTTCCATCCCAGACTCGGCAAATTGCTTTTAGATTTATTTATGCCCCTTGAATTTTAATTTCAGATTTGGTAAATTGTCTTCCTTATTTTTAGCTAGACACTTTGTTTGTGGTGTAATATAATTAAAGTATTATAAGGCAAACTAGTTTTAAAAATAATAATGAAAAATATCTACGTCGCAATTTTTATAATCCTTGTAATCGTCGCATATTTGTTTTGGACCCATCACCGGATTTATCAGATTATTGGGGCAGCAGGGCTCAGGTTTCATGATATAAAAAGCGAATATACGATTGGCAATGATATGGGTGAAAAGAAAAAGATAATTTATTCGGCCTTGGGCGATAGCCTGACATCTGGTGTAGGCGCTGATACATACGAAGAGTCATATCCATATTTGCTTGCCACAAAGATGGCAAAAGAAGAAACATCCATTAGTTTTATAAATAACTCTTACCCAGGAGCAAGGACTGATGACATTATCAAAAATCTCTTAGACAATGCAATTGCCAACAAGCCAGATATTGTCACGGTTTTGATTGGGGTAAATGATATACATGGTTTTGTGCCGATAACAAAATTCAAAAAAAACTACGAAAAAATTGTTCAGGAGCTAAAAAATAAAACCCAAGCAAAAATAGTATTAATTAGCATTCCCAATATCGGTACTGACGCGCTCTTAGGCTTTCCTTACAATATTTATTTTAGGCAAAAGACGGATGAGTTCAATGAGGTGATAAAGAAGTTGGCGTTACAATACCAAGTAAAATATATAGATCTCTGTACCCCCACTACAGAAATCTTGAAAATCGAAGGTGTGCATTATGCACGAGACAATTTTCATCCGTCCGCCAGCGTATATAAAACTTGGGCAGAAATAATCTATGATAAACTTGATTGATAATGTTGCTCTTTCGACAAATATTTTTACCAGTATCTTGGTACTAGGTATTTTGTTTTCGCTTCGGCGCAAATCTAGCAAGGAATTATTTCCACTGAGCGTAACACAAGAGCTAAAAGGTTTGGCAATTCTCATGATTACTTTTTCGCATATCGGTTATTTTTTGGTTAGTGATCATCGTTTTCTGTATCCACTCACGACGATGGCGGGGGTGGGCGTGAATCTATTTTTGTTTTTGTCGGGTTTTGGACTCGCTACGAGCGCGCTGAAACGCGAGATTAAAATCATTGATTTTTTTAAACGGCGATTTATCAAACTGTATTTACCGCTTTGGATTGTGCTGGCGGTTTTTTTGCTACTTGATTTTTTTCTGATAAACAGAGCTTATTCTTGGAGCTATATCTTTGAGTCATTTATTGGCTTTTTCCCTAGCGCCGATTTGTACACTGATTTTAATTCGCCATTTTGGTATTTGACCCTGTTATTGTTTTATTATGCTGTATTTCCTTTTGTCTTTATGCGCAAGCACACTTACTTGTCGGCGCTGATAATTTATCTCGCTACTTATTTTATAGTTCTTGGGAAGCCGACATCCCTAGAGCTGGTGATGCATTTGTACGAAGTGCATATCTTGGCTTTTCCGCTTGGCATTGTATTCGCCAAACTTCTTTTTGCCCCCGACAAAATATTTCAGATCTTTAATCAGACAAATACTCTTTCTCGTATATTTAAATTTATCAAAAAACCGCTTCTCTTCATATTATCTTTCTTGCTTTTGTGGGTAATTTATTATATGTCCGTTCATTCAGGAATTGGCGAGGGTCCCGCGAAGGAACAATACACCAGCATCATTACACTGTTTGCGATAGTGTTCTTTTTTATCATAAAGCCGGTGGAAATTCGCTTGCTCTATTTATTTGGTTTCTATTCTTACGAAATTTATTTGCTTCATTGGCCCTTAATGGCGCGACATGATATTTTTTATGCGTATCTTCCGGGCTGGCTGGCGACAGTTTTGTATTTGGCTTTGTTTGTTGGGCTTGCCTGGTGCTTGCGAAAGATTTCCGTTTCGATTGAAAAAAGAAATTTGTCGCGTTTTTTGGGATGGCTCTACACCATATGGCGTGACGCAAAATCTTTGTCA
>JBBRXK010000040.1:0-8215 GCA_038248465.1 Patescibacteria group bacterium
CACCCGCAAAAAACAAATCTTCCCTTTCTGCAAAACCGAATCAGCTGGCACTGTATGCTCAATATCTTTTACTACTTCATTATTAATCTTCACTCCCCCCTGTTCAATCACCCTTCTCGCATCCGACTTGGACGACACCAGTTTGGATTCGACGAGTATAGAAATCAAGCTGTAGTTCTCGGGTTTTAGCTCTGGCATCTCGGTGGGTATTTCTTTTTTAGAGAGGGTGATATATTACTTACCCCTGAACGAGAAATTGATAAAGACCTTGATTGGCTCCCATTTCCCGCGAGGCACTTACTTGATGAGTCAGATTTTGTAATGAACAATCGCTTAGCTGGTACTGATATTCGGATGACGCATGTTTTGCTTAGCCGAGGTTGTCCCTTCTCTTGTCGCTTCTGCGCTGTGCAGCAAAAAAAAGTTCAGTTTCGGTGTGGTGAAAATATCAGACGTGAGCTTGAGCAATTGGTACAAAAGTACAACATTGAGGGTTTCGCGATAGTTGATGATAATTTTGTTGTAAATAGGAAAATGGTAATGAACGTTTGCAAGTCCGTTAAAGATTTGGATCTACATTGGTCAGCATTATCGCGGGTTGATACGGTGGATCATGATTTGCTACAAAGTATGTACGATGCTGGATGCATAGAATTAAAATTCGGCGTTGAATCAGGTAGTGAGCAGTTGTTGCGTGCCATGGGAAAAGTTCAGCATCTATCGAAATAATTTTCACTGGTGGGGGGACAAAAAGGATTTTCAGGAAATGGAAAAGTCTTATTATGAGCTAAAGAATTTCATCTCTGAAAATTGGCCGGAAGATTATTGAAAAGAACAAGCCGTATGAAAATACGGCTTTTATTTTGTTGGAGTTGGAAATAATTTTATCCAGCCCAATCCTTGCCAAAGCTTTAATTCATCAGAATATGGAAATGCTTTTTCCGGAAAATTATTTAAATAGTATACGTCAATTTTTTTATTTTGAGTTTGGTTAAGTCCGATTGCAAAAGCTAATTCTGCAAAAACGCCAGCGCCGATATACCCAGGTATCTCATTTTTCTCAAAATTTAGTGCGATTATGGCGTCAGACTCAAGAATGGACTTATAATGATCTGAAAATTCGATTTTATAATTATCAAGAAAGTTGCCTTTAATTTTAACTGGGTATTTGATAACAATAAAGTCATCGCTTATCTTATTTTTCCATTCAATAATTTTATTCTCGAATGATGCACTAGCACAGATAACTAATTTTTTTTTCATAATGATAAATTGATTATTTAAAACAAGTCTTCTTTTTTTCTCCATGTCCCCCTTACTATAAAACCTAATAAAAATTCAATATTCTAGATAACGCCTCTTACAAATTCTTATAAGTATTATCATCCCGCAAGCGAACACTATCAACCACAACCCTCTCACCCTCCCTATGAAAAATAATGCGAAACTTTCCCTGCTTAATACGAAAAAAATCCGTATTCACAATTTTTACAATATTCAGATTTTTATCACTCCCGAGCAGTCGCTCGAGCAAAAGCAAAAGAGCTTCGCGATCTTTTGGGATTAATTTTCGAAATAATTTCTCAATCTTGTCCATACTCAAAGCGATTTTTTTAAGATGCGCACTAAATCCTTGGCATTAATTCCTTTCCCTCGATTATCACGAATAGCATCAAAGACAGTCAATTCCCTAACTTCTTTTTTCTCTTCTAGAATTAGCGGTCGTATCTCGAGACTATCGGCTCTTTCACTAACCACAAATTGATTAGTCTTAAATTTGTTCCGCCACTTGGCCGGGATTGTGAGCTGTCCCTTACTGGTAGTTTTTAAAATTATTGTCATAAATTTAAATGTAATACTTTCCTACATTCTTACTTTAGCAGGTTTGAGGGTTTTGTCAATGGATGGGGGTGAGTATTGACAGGTGAGTACTCACCCGTCAATACTCACCCCCTATCTCAACCTAAACTCTCCCACCCTCTATCAACTTAATCCACGCTTCTATATACTCATCAAAGTTACGGCGTTTTAAAAATTTTTCTTTTAATTTGTTTTGTAGCGGGACTATCTCGGGATAATTGTGATCGGTGTAATATCCCGAATTATCCCAAGACCAAAACTCCTGGGCTTTTTTAGGGAGCGAGGTCAGAGCAAAAACGGCAATCTCAGCGAGTGCCCATATTTCACCTCTATTTAATTTTCGCTCACTGTAATGAAGCTTAAATATTTCAAAATAATGCGAGATGATGAGCTCATGAGCCGTTATGCGTCTACTCCTTAACGGATCTTCTTCTCCTCTCCTTAATGGCTCTCTCCACCATAAAGCGGACCGACTCATTCATGTTTTCGCTTTGAATTTTAATTTTTGGATACTTGTCTTTAAAAACACGGTAAATCTCATCAGCAAAAGCTTGGCCCACCATGGGCACTCCGTCATAATCCATCGCTATAATATTAAACTTCTCTAGTCCACTAAGAACTCGGCGCGCCTGAGAACGAGAAATGTTAATACCCCCTATAACATATAATTTTATTCTAATTTCGGTTTTATCAAAACCATAATCACTATCTTCTCCGATATTTGCATATTTCGCGAAAATATCAGTGAGGTGACGCTTACTCTCCATGCCTATACAAAACCTTACTCGTGTTCCCTGTTTTTGCCCAGGAACCTTTGGCACAAAAATATCATCCAATTTATTATCGACAATAAGTTGCTGTCCAAAACTATCCAAAACGAATTCATCTCCCATTTTGGAGCTAAAAAATATTCCTTCACCGGAATGAAGCTTGGGGGCGGTTGTCATTTTTCCTTTTAAGAGATCTTGAATAGCTTCGAGTTCATTGTTCAGTTTTCTTTTCTCTATTATATTACGAAAAACTCCAATACCAAAATCTTCGATTTCAAAAATCAATTTATTATTTTTTATTTCAACCACCACGTGAATTTTTTTTGACTGAGAGTGCTCAATAGCATTATTAAGCATCTCTGAAAATGTATACGCAAAAACACTTTTAATATTTTCTGGCATGGAGACATAAGACGCAAAATGACGTTCTATTTCATGAAGTACTACATGCTCCTCTAGGTTTTTGTTCAGAAATTTTTTTGCGAATCGGGTTGGTAGTTCAAACTGGTGCGTATCCAGATATTCGGCAGTGACATAAACTGCACTTCGCGTTGTGCCGATTTTTAGCAACTTATTTTCCGATACCAGCTGCGAAATAAGACTACTGACATACTGGCGTGATACACCGTGTGCAACGCTAAAATCGCGAGTTCTGACTAAGCCCTTTTCTTTAGCTTTTTTTAATATAATTTCTTTGTTTATCATATTGTAAACTAATTGTAAACCAAGGCTTCATTATTGTCAAGTAATTGACAAGTAGTGTTTTAAGCTTGCTTTTCCGAAAAAGCCACTCACCCGAGTGGCTTTTTATTTGAAAAAATTTTATCGCACATTCTCCCACTCTCGATTATCTTAATCCCCGCTTCTATATACTCATCAAAGTTACGGCGTTTTAAAAATTTTTCTTTTAGTTTGTTTTGTAGCGGGACTATCTCGGGATAATTGTGATCGGTGTAATATCCCGAATTATCCCAAGACCAAAACTCCTGGGCTTTTTTAGGGAGCGAGGTCAGAGCAAAAGCGGCAATCTCAGCGAGAACCCAAATCTCTTCTCTTCTTAATTTTCGATCGCTGTAGTGGCGCTTAAATATTTCAAAATAATGCGAGATGATAAGTTCATGCGCAGTTATTCGTCTTTGGGTGTAGGCATTTTCCTGCCAGGTGCGGACAATCATCGGCTCATCACCCCAGTTGGATATTCCAGGGTGCATGACAGACATCACACAGTAGTAGGTATTATAAAACCAATCGTAGCCCGTTTCTTTTTTTATGTAATCAGAAAATTCACGGCCAATCTCGTTCCAAGATTCTTGATATTCTTTTCGAGAGTACTCCAAATATTTAGAATTTAATTTGTAGTGGCGATTAAATTCTGCAATCTTATCTTTAGAAACAAAACGCCTATCGTATTTTTTGTCGATGATGAATTTTAGTTTCATAAAAAAAATCCCCGTTAAATTTATTAATTTTCCGCTTTTATCGCCTCACATCCCCCCCCTCAACTCTGCCAACAAAAAAGATTGCCTGGTAATGGGCAATCTTAATAATAATCATTATTATTTATTTTACAATCTCATCACTCCCTGTCCCCACCTCATCCCTTTTAAACTCCTCCTCACTCTCCATATCCTTCCCCTTGATATCAGCTTCGTTGATGACCTCTTCGTCGATTAGGTCTTTGGTCGAAGTGGATGAGCTGGCTATACTTGCTGGGGTCTGATCACAAACATCGCCAGTCGCACAAGTGGAAACGTCTTGGACACTGGTGTCCGTGACAGGCTCCACGTAAGTGCTTGGGTCATTACATTCTGCAACCTGTTCTTCTTTATTTGTTTCATCGCAATAAGTATATTCGCAATCCGCCTCGCCTGTTTCACAAACCAAGGCCCGACAATCTAGGCTAGTCGGATCGCAAAGCGGAATACGACTGGCTTTGCGTTTTATAATCTTGTAATAGCTTGTATCTGCTTGGGGATCGTCACTGCATGTTTCGCCCTCTGCTAAATTGGCTGGATCACATTTGGTCACAAAACATTTTTCTAGCTTGGGGTCGCATTCGGCTTGGGCCTCGATCATATAGTCGCGCGCAATCATAATACGCCAAAAAGTCAGCGCTACAGAGCCAGCTATGAGTAAGGCGAATACAAGAAAAAATATTTTTGATTTTTTATCCATTTTATTATTGGCTTATCAGTCTAGCCGAGTTGTAAAAACACGGCCAAATCGATAATATTGTTTATTCAGTAGCTGTTAATATCGCAATCTCGGCGATCAACTCTTTCGGTGCAATTTGCGATTTGATTAAAAATTTATTGGCGCCAGCTTCTAGGGCTTTTTCGATCTCTTCGTCTTGCGCACTATTTGATATTACTATCACCGGCGTATCCTGATTAGCGGAATTCATTTTTATTACTCTTAGCATTTCGTATCCATTCATGGCTGGCATCATCAAATCCATTACAATGATGTCGTATTTTTTTTGCTGAGCCATCTTGAGTCCCCAGGCACCATTTTCCGCGAGTTCGATATTATAGCCACATTTTTCAAACTGCAAACGATACATCATTATTATCTCTTTGTTATCTTCAATAAACAATATCTTGGTGTCTTTGTGTTCAGGCAGTACTTCCGGTTCACCTCCTTCTAATATTTCCAAGCTTTGTTCAGAAATTTTGGCCTCGAGCAGGAGCAACTCTCTAGCCTTTTCCACCAATTGTTTGGGCGTCAGGCTGGCTTTTACTAAAAATGCGTTCGCTCCTTGAGTCATTACTTTGGCAATTTCTTCTTCTTGACCCAAATTAGATAAAACCACAATCAATAAATTTTTGGTTTCCTCATCCTCTCGTATCATCTTCAAGGCTTGAAATCCGTCAACCAAGGGCATAATCAGATCTAGAAAAACCAAATCTGGCTTAATTTGTTTGGCTAGCTTATAACCATCAGCGCCGTTTGCCGCTACCGCAACTTCAAAACCTTCGGATTCAAATTTCATCCTATACATATCCGAAAGAAATATCTCGTCCTCCACTATTAATACTTTAGGCATAAGGTTTTATTGATTAATTAATATATTTTCTAAATATACACAAATAATATTAGATGTAATTTGTCACAATAAAGGAATAAAAAAAAGAAGCGCAAGGCTTCTTTACTTTTTTACAAAAGGTATTTCAAAATAAAACTTACTCCCCTTTCCTTCACCAGCGCTCTCCACCCAAGCACGTCCACCATGCAACTCTATCATTTGCTTCACCACGTATAATCCCAAACCAGTACCGTCGGTGTGCATCAGTGAAATTCCAGTACCTCTCGAAAATTTCTTGAAAAGGTTTGGTATGTCATCGGCGAGGACACCAACCCCAGAGTCCGAAACGCAAAATAATATATTGTTTTCTTTCTTTTTCAAACTAACGCTTACACTTCCCTTGGGGGTATACTTGATAGAATTGTCAATCAGGTTCATCACTACTTGTCGTAATTTTTCCTCATCCATTTTGACAAGAGGCAAGGTCGAGGACGGACGAATAAATTCAAATTTTAATCCTTTACGAGTAGCGTGACCGGTCAATTCACCACAGACGCTAGCCACCATTTCTTCGAGTGGCTTTTCCACCCAAGTAAAGAGCAGGCGTCCAGATTCGATACGGGAGATATTGAGGAGGTCCTCAACTAATTTTATCAACCGCTCATTGGACACATTGACTTTTGACAAGGCATCTTTTATTCCCACTGGTACAGCACCAAAGTTTCCATCCATCACCATGGAAACATATCCCTTGATGACGGTTAGCGGGGTTCGCAACTGGTGTGAAGCAATAGAGATAAACTCACTCTTGGCCTGATCCAGTTTCTGTAACTTTTCGTTGGCTATCAACAGTTCTTCCTTCTGCATCACTTCCCTTTTTACCGAACGCACTAGTTGCCAACCGAAGAAAATAGATAGTAGTAGAGTAATGCCATTTAAAATTTTATTTGTGGGGTTTTGGATAAAGGCGAATTGGGAAGCGATAAGGATTATGAGAGCAATCATGATGGCTTGGGCGGAGAGAAGTTTAATATTAAAGGCCTTGTACTTTACTATCAAATAAGCCTGAAATCCCATAAAAAAAACTGATCCAAATAAACCATAAATCTCAACACCATATCCCTTAACTCCCCAACCGTTATCCATTAAATAACCGCTCAGAAAAACTGCAGAAAAGAATGACAATAAAAATAGAAGTGTCCCAACAAACAATATTACAATCTGCTGCCGTACATCACTTTTAGCCTTTTTAATCTTATACAATGAATAAATAACAAGAATAAGCGTGAATAAAATCTCGATGCAATATTTGTAGTTCAAAAAGTGACTATTCTCCAAAGCGTAACATTCATCAGCGTTAAAACCAGTTAAATTAAAGGTGGTTGGAATTGCTATTACTAACGGAAGGAGTAAGAATGCCCCTATACCCTTAATCCAAAAAGACACATCTTTCTTTTCTATAAAGACATAAACAAAATACAAACTAAGCACAAAAAGAGAGGCCTCCACAAAACTAGTAAGTGACCATGTAAACATAATAACTCTAGTATCAAGACTTAACCATGTGAATAAATCCAAGAAAGCCCATGTCACGAAAAATATTGAGAGAGTAAAAAATAATCTAGATGGTAACCCTTTTTCTCCTTTTAAAAACACAAAAAAACCGAAAATTAAAGAAATAATTATAGTTGGGATGTGTGAATAATAAAGAACATTAAGATCTCCTTCAAGCATATCCAATGTGGAGGTGACACAAATTCCTAGGTGGTTTATTAAATTATTTTCCATTATAATAATATTTTACACAGTTATCTCAAATACTTTTTTAAATCCCCGGGGTACCACATCCATATTTTTTGCTCTTCATTACTTAATGGTAGAAGCGGGACGACTAAAGGCTTTAAACCAAACGCATCTATTACTGTTTTTAACGCAGGCAAAACTACATTTTCGGTAAATTTTTTTTCAATTTCATTATCCTTGGCTATGAAATTTTCAAAAAGTATACCATTCACAATACATAGGCAAAATATTTTCTCGTAAACACTCTTTATGCTTTCGCCATTTTTCTTAAAAATCGATATATCAAAAATGTCCATGATATTGCCGTATTGTTTGATATATAAATCATGATGAAAATCTATGAAATTTTCATCTGTTAATGTTTTTATTTCTTTAAACGACCTGTTTTCGTTATCGCTAAAATTAATTATAGTTTTTTTTGTAATTAAATAATCTTTTTTTTTATTCAATTTATCCAAAAAAACCAACTTTCCTAGATGTATTTTATCTTTATTCTGAGAACAAAATTTATCGTTATGAAATTCAGCACATATAGGTTTTAGTCCGACTATGTTAACTATATCAAGAAAAAGTCTTGTTTCGAAATTTGGAGTAAGAATCCCTCTGGACAAAATCATTCTTGGCTCAAACTCAAAGAAATCGGAAATCTTAACTCCCAAAAACTCCTCAACTTTTTTTCGCAATGTAACATCATTCCATCTTCTATGAATCTCCTCCTTAGCAATATGAATCGGTGTATACAATTCATTTATACTAA
>JBBRXK010000041.1:0-7853 GCA_038248465.1 Patescibacteria group bacterium
CCGCCTCCTGGTGATGGAAATTGCTGTACTTGATATTTTTGTACCAAATCCATTTGCGCTTCTCTCGTGCGCCCAAGGATAGCGTGTAGTTTTCTTCTATCAACCAATCCCTCTTTTTCATATCTCGTTTCATCGAGCAATTTCGCCGAGAGCGGTCTCAATATTTCTATATCGGCCAAAACAGACACGCGCTTCAGTGCAGTTTTGTTTTGCGAAAATGGGCGCTGGCCAAGCACTTCGCCGGTTGCCAGTATATCAAAATTTTCTTTTCGCATTATTTCACCCGCCAAACGGAACATCATGCCGTGACAATCGATGCAGGGATTCATGTTCTTGCCATAGCCGTTTGGTGGATTCTTGGTCAAAGCGAGCATTTCTTTTCGAATATTTACGAGCCGAACTACGACGCCCATTTCTCTGGCTGACACTTCTGCTTTTTCGGCATTATAAAAATTACTCTCAAAGCAAAGAGCGCTAACCGTGATATTTTGTTCTTGCAGTGTTTTGACGGCGAGAATCGAATCGAGACCACCAGAAAACACCACGAGGGCTTTAGGCATATTTTATTTTTTGACTCAGGCTAAAGCCTGATGTAACCCGAGCTAAAGCTCGGTAGAAATTTTCGCTTGGTGATGCTCTCTAGAAATTTTCGCTGGTCGGGAGTTCGATAGAATACACGCAGAGCGAAGCCCTGTATTTATTCTACCGAGACCTATCTCGGGTATTTCAGGCTTTAGCCTGATTAAATCGTCATAAACTTTAAGTTGCCTTAGTATATATTTCTGCAATATTTTTAAGACGTTTGAAACATTCAATTCCCAAAAATCCCAAAAATCCCAAACATCAAAAAAATCCCATTCATCACGACGCCCACTTCACCAACTCGCTCCCTCTCTCTACGCCAAGCATTCCGCCTTTTAGATTTATCACGTCTTTGCCCTGTTTGGCTAGCATATCAGCGATCATGCGACTGCGTGCGCCCGACCGACAATAGACTACCACTTTTTTATCAAAATCGATTTCATTCATCTTGATTGGCACCAGACTCATCGGTATCGATTTGGCGCCGATGAAATGTGAATCGGCATACTCAAATGGTTCGCGCACGTCGATGAGTTCGACTGGAGTTTCATCGTCTTCAAGTAAACCTTTTAGTTCTTGGAAATTTATTTCTTTTACGGACATAATATTGTGTAAAGGTTTCTACCGAGATTTATCTCGGGTCCCGTTAGGCTTTGGCCTGAGTGTTTTGGCTTTAATTTATTTTTTGGTTTCTACTCAGGCTAAAGCCTGAATTACCCGAGCTAAAGCTCGGTAGAAAAAATACTCGCCCCCGGCTAATGCCAAGTAGAAATTCCTGACTTATTTCTTAATTAAAATTTTAAGATTCTCTTCACCAATGGCGATATCTTTTCCTTCGTTGGCTTCTTCGATTAGTTCGCTAGCCAGAGTGTCTTTCTTTATCTCTTCGCCGTATTTCGCAAATACGTCTCTGACAACTGGACCTGCTTCAAAATAAATCTTCACAACATCATTAATCGTCAGCCCTTCGTTCTTGCGCATGGCGTTGATAGTGCGAACCAGTTCGCGCTTCGTGCCTTCGGCGATTAGCTCGGGCGTCAACTCCGCATCAAGCTCAACAACCATATTCCCCTCACCCGCCTCAAACACCACCTCCTTAACATTCACTTCATCCAAAATAAGCGCAATAAACTCCTCCCCAATTCGTAATTCGTAATTAATAATTCGTAATTGACTAAGCGGTTGCCGAACCTTTATCCCGAGCTCATCCCTCTTTGCTAGCCCAAGCTCCACAATCTTCCGCACCAATTCCATCTCCAGAATCAAACTGTTATCTGTTATCTGTTTATTAATACCTAATTCCGGCCACGCCTCCAAATGCACACTTCTATTTTCATCCTTGAAATCAAAGCCCGTAACATTCTGCCAAATCCTCTCCGCGATAAACGGCATGATTGGCGCAATGATTTTGGAAAACTGTAACAACACAAATCTGGTCGTATTATTTGCTTGCAATTTATCGGCTTCATCATCACCCTTGAACCTATCACGCGAACGTCTAATGAACCAAGTTGATAAATCATCGATAAAAGCGGTAACTGGCTTGGCAGCGACTGGCAAATCGTAAGCGTCTAAACCTTTGGTAACCTCAGAATGAAGTTGCTCGAGGCGAAGTAAAATCCATTTGTCCAGTATATCGTTGGATGTAGGTATCGTCGCCTCCTCCTGGTTTTCCTCCTCTCCTTGCGAAGAGCCTGTCCCCGACTCGATCGGGGAAGAGGTCTCGGATGAGGGTTGAAACATCATATAAAACTTCACTACGTTCCAAAGTATCATAATATTTTTTCGCAAAGCATCCTGGACATCTTTCTCATTAAAACTCGCATCACCACCCATCATGAGGGGCGAGCTCATAAAATATAATCTAAGCGCATCGGCACCATATTTATCTAGCGTTGTCCTTGGATCGGGATAATTACCAAACGATTTGCTCATCTTGCGACCATCGGTGCCGGCGAGCACGCCCGACACAATGACATTTTTGAAAGCCACGTCATCAAATAGTACCGTCGACAAAACATGAAGATAATAAAACCAGCCACGCAGTTGTCCTGTGTATTCAATTATAAAATCGGCTGGAAACGGGAATCTTGGTTTCTCACCCGCCACGTAATTGCCAAATTTTTCATTGAAGGGAAAATGGAATTGTGCAAATGGCATGGCCCCAGATTCGAACCAACAATCAAAAACTTCTTTCACGCGGTACATGGTTGCGCCACAGCTACATTTAAATTTTGGTGCGTCTATGATTGGTCGGTGCAAATCATCAATCTTTTCGCCACTCAACTCTTCTATTTCTTTGATCGAGCCCGCGACTTTTATTTCCGCGCAAGTCTCACATTTCCAAACGGGAATCGGCGAGCCCCAATAACGAGAACGAGACAAACACCAATCCGGCGCTGTTTCGAGATTCGTCTGGAATCGACCATCTTTGAAATAAGCCGGTTGCCAATTTATTTTTTGGTTATTGGCGAGCATCTGCGCGCGAATATCGGAAATGCGCAGGTACCAGGCTTTTTGCGTTTTGTAGATGAGCGAGGTATTGCAACGATAACAAAAAGGATAAGAATGAGTGTGATCGCTCGCCAAAAATATTTTGTCCGCGATTTTCTCGAGTACGAGCTTGCCAGCTTTCTTGAAATATAATCCATTGAAATCTGGTCCAGCTAATTCGGTGTAAACGCCCGACTCGTTCATTAGATCTACCATCGGTAGCTCGACCGCTTTACCCAAATTAAAATCGTCCTCACCAAAATTGGGCGCAATATGCACAACGCCCGTCCCCTCTTCGGTCGACACAAAATCGGCAGCATAAATCTGGTAAGTATTCGGATTATTTGTAATCTCCTCATTTTGCAAATCAAACAATGGCTCATATTCTAAGCCAACTAAATCTGCGCCTTTGAATTCTTGAAGCAAAGCATAGTCTTGACCTTCAAAATATTTCAGTAACAAGTCTTTGGCTAAAATAAATTTTACCATCTCGCCTACACCATTATCTTTCTTCTCTATCAAAACATAATCAATCTGCGCCCCTACCGCCAAAGCTAAATTGCCAGGCAAGGTCCAAGGCGTAGTCGTCCAAGCCAAAATAGATGTATTATTATCAATTCCCAATTCTTCATTCCTTGTCCCGCGAAGCTTCAGCGAAGTGGGAGTAATTCTTAATTGAAATTCAACAGCCACAGAAGTCTCAGTCACGTCTTTATATGAACCAGCGTCCATCGTTATTTCAAATTTCGACAGCGGAGTCGCGCAACGCGGACAGTGCAGAGAAGTTCGATAGCCTTCATATATCAAACCCTTATCATACAAAGTTTTGAAAGCCCAAATAACAGACTCCATAAAATCTTTGTCCATTGTGCTGTAAGAATGATCCATATCCACCCAGCGCGCAATGCGCTCGATGTAATAACGCCACTGCTCGGAGCCAGTGTTCACATAATTACGGCAAGCCTCCACAAATTTATCAACCCCCAAGGTCTCGATATCTTGTTTGTTTTTGAGTCCGAGCTCGCTCTCCACCTTGTTTTCGGCCGGCAACCCATGACAATCCCAACCCCAAATACGCTCCACTCGTTTGCCTCGCATCGTTTGGTAACGAGGCACCATGTCCTTGGCGATGCTCGGCAGGAGCGTAGCGTAGTGGGGCATGCCGGTGATAAAAGGTGGTCCATCATAAAAAACATAGTCCCCTTTTGGCGCATCTTTGCTTATTGACTTCTCGAAAGTTCGAGATTTTTCCCAAAAAGCCTGAACTTCTTCCTCCATCACAGCAAAAACATTTTTGTTTTCAGAATGATTTCCGGTATTTTTATCACTCATAATATTTTTAAGATTATATTTATAGGGTTAATTTTAGCCCAAAGTAGTATATTTGTCAAAAACCATTTTATTAACTAATTTTTAATTTAGCTATGCTATGATTTAAATTATTAATAAGCAATTATAATATGCGACCTATACAAAAAAGCCTATACACTATTTCTTGGCCATCAACACGTTACTTAAAACATGAAATGAAAAAATCTCAGAAAAGGAACTTAGATAAAATTACTTCTTATCTTGGTTTTTCCAAAAATAAATCCATATCACCAAATTATTAGCATTTTTACACGAACTACTTTCGACAAATAGGGCTTGTCAGATTAAACAAGCTTTTTTATTTGCATTTCTTTTTTTTGTGTTATACTCAAGTTATGCCCAAATGACAAAAATGAGATCGGGAACATATAATTCCCGACTATAGCTTAGCTAAATTATCAAACATGCCTGTATTCAAACTAAAATCCAATTTCCAACCCGCCGGCGACCAACCCCAAGCTATCGCCAAACTCCTCAATGGCCTCAAAAATAATTACCGCGACCAAACCCTCCTCGGAGTCACTGGGTCCGGCAAGACTTTTACCATGGCCAAAATCATCGAGACCATAGGCAAGCCCACTCTCATCATGTCCCACAACAAGACTCTGGCCGCCCAACTCTACGGCGAGTTCAAAGGCTTTTTTCCAAATTCCGCAGTGCATTATTTTGTTTCCTACTACGACTACTACCAACCCGAAGCCTATATTCCCCAGTCCGATACTTATATCGAAAAAGAGGCTACAATAAATGAAGAAATCGATCGCCTCCGCCACGCCGCCACCCAGTCCCTTATCAATCGTAGTGACGTCATTATTGTGGCCAGCGTATCGTGTATCTATGGACTTGGTGAAAAAAAAGATTATGAAGAAATGGGTTGCATCTTCCAAACTGGGCAAAGTATCAAGCGCAATGAACTGCTTAGACAATTGGTGCGGATTCAATACGAAAGAAATGACATAGCTTTCTACCGTGGTCAATTCAAAGTACAAGGCGAAACCGTTGACATTCATCTCGCTACTGGCGAGGCTGTTGTGCGTGTGCAAATGTTTGACAATATCATCGAATCAATTGATTTGTTCAATGTCAAGCCCGATGCCAAAAAAGCGGTTTGGGCAATCGACCTCAAAAATAAAAATGCCAAGCGCCTCGATAAAATAAATATCTTGCCCGCCAAACATTTTATGACTCCGGGCGAGCGCATGCAGATCGCTATCAAAAATATTCGTGAAGAGTTGGCTCTGCGACTCAAAGAATTGCAAAAAGCCAAAAAAGATGTCGAAGCCTATCGTCTCGAACGCAAAACCAATTATGATTTGGAAATGATCGAAGAACTCGGCTACTGCAATGGCATCGAAAATTATTCTCGCCATCTCTCTGGCCGAAACGAAGGCGAAGCCCCATCTACGCTCATCGATTTTTTCCCCAAAGATTTCCTCCTCTTTGTCGATGAGTCGCACGTCTCGCTACCCCAAATCCGCGGTATGTACGCTGGCGACCAAGCCCGCAAACAAAACCTGGTAGATTTCGGCTTCCGCTTACCGAGCGCCAAAGATAATCGCCCGCTCAATTTCCCAGAATGGAACAAAAAAATAAATAAAGTAATTTATGTCAGCGCCACTCCTAGCGAATACGAATTGAACAAATCCAAACAAGTGGTCGAGCAAATCATTCGCCCCACCGGTCTCCTCGACCCCGAAGTAGAAGTGCGACCCAACAAAGGCCAAATTCCAGACCTCATCAAAGAGATAGAATTGCGGGTCGCCAAAAGTCAACGTGTGCTCGTAACCACGCTCACCAAGCGTATGTCCGAAGAGCTCACCGAATATCTACTCGAAGAAGGACTCAAAGTTCAATACCTCCACTCCGAAGTCGAAACCCTCGAACGGGTCGAAATCTTGCGCGACCTGCGCCAAGGCAAATACGATGTCCTCATCGGCATCAATCTCCTGCGCGAAGGCCTCGACCTCCCCGAAGTATCGCTCGTGGCCATTCTCGATGCTGATATGGCTGGCTTCCTGCGTACCGAAACCAGTCTTATGCAAACCATGGGTCGGGCCGCCCGCCACGAGGAAGGCCGAGTGATCATGTACGGCGACAAGATAACCCCCGCCATGCGCTTTGCCATCAACGAAACCAAACGGCGAAGAAAAAAACAAATGGCCTACAACTTGAAACACGGCATCACCCCAAGATCGACCAAGGCTAATTTCCACGAAAGTATTATTAATAATTAATAATACGCCTCAAGCGCCATTACAAAAAGAGACCGTCAAGAAAATTGTATGTGATATTTTTTCTAACGATTTTTCTCATACCTATTTCTCAAATTATCATAAAAATCTTTGTAGCTTGCCAAGTTTTTTATGGTCAACTCTGTTTTTGATGACCCAACTGTATTTATGGTGATATTTCCATTTTTAAAGATCTTATTCAAAAATCCCTCATTATTATTGATAAAATCAATTTTATCATAAATAATTGAAACTTGTTTTTTGAATATAACCCCGCTTTTCGAAAAAACACGGTATCCATCCATAACATAAATTGTCATTTTTGTTGTTAAATAAGCTGGCAACAAAATCATAGAATTTAAAACTAAGAAGACAGGCAGTATGATCGATAGCAGTCCTGAATCTCTAGAATAGAAGAAATATGCCAGAAATAATAAATCAGGTACTAACAGAATTAACAAATATGGGATGACTGCATTTTTTAGTGAGGGCTTGCCAGTCATGATTGATTTTTGCATATCGATATAATTACTATTTTCTGGCAATTTATCAATCTCATTTTTTGGTGGTCTTTTATAAAAAATATAATCAATCAGCTCATCTTTTTCTTTTATTTTTTCTACAAAATCAATAGTAAAGGTATTTGACACCAAGTGCTTATTATTATTTCCTGATTTTACAATCTGTTCTCCGGCTACATTAAACGTTATTTTCCCCTCAGAAGAAAACGGATAACGAATCGTAGTTATATCTTTTATGTCATCATATTTTACAAAATAGAATTTCTTAAAAAGCCATCCTTTTTGATAATAAATATATTTTTCAAAAAAAACCAACTTAGTCCTTTTGTAGCTTTCTATATTATAAAAATAAATAATTCCAAAAATGAATAAAACGCTAACAATAAATACTAATGATAAAATAGTATCAAGGGCTGCTAAAAATATTCCCAAAATAAATACCAGTAAAAATAAAAATATAAAAATAGTAATAGCGGATTTTAAATACTCCTGCAAGCTAAAATTTGGCTCTAGCTTCAAAATATCTGACTCCCTGCGCATTCCAAATTTTGCGATAATCGAATCGATTAGACCTTCTTCATTTTTTATATTTGAAAATACCAAACTGCTACTTGCTCCTATCGACCAAAAATTTACGCTCATCGTCCCAAACCAA
>JBBRXK010000042.1:0-7852 GCA_038248465.1 Patescibacteria group bacterium
ATTTTAAGAATAAAATTAAAAAAAAATATGTATTTATCATATAAATGGTTAAAAGATTTTGTAGAAATACCAAAAGAACTAAAAACTAGCGATTTGGGTACCAAGCTTACAGTCCATACAGTGGAAATCGATGGTGTCGAGAGTCAGGCGGAAAAGTTTGAGAGTATTGTTGTAGGTAAAATTCTTGAAATTAACAAACACCCAAAGGCGGACAAACTGCAAGTGGCAATGGTGGATGTAAAAACGGAAAAACTGAAAATTGTTTGTGGTGCACCAAATATTCAAGTTGGCATGATGGTGCCAGTAGCCTTGGTAGGCGCAGTCTTGCCCAATGGGCTTGAAATCAAAGCTGCGGTTATTAGGGGCGAGGAATCATTTGGCATGATGTGTGCGGAAGATGAGCTTGGACTTGGTGAAGACCATTCTGGGATTATTGAGCTAGATCAAAATGCAAAACTAGGCATGCCAATTTCTGAATATTTCAGTCTTGATGATGTGGTATTCGAAGTAGACAACAAATCTATAACCAACCGACCAGATCTTTGGAGTCATTATGGCATGGCCAGAGAGATTTCAACATTTTTACAAACAAAACTTTTGAAAGATCTGAGTACTTACAAAAAGGAGGATCTGAAAACAGAATCTAGAAAAATAGATTTGCGTGTCAAAATAGAAGAAAAAGATTTGTGCAAACGATACATGGCAGTAGCAGTAAGTGGCATAAGCATCACCGCTTCACCGAGCTGGATGCAAGCCAGGCTTATTTCGGTAGGCGTTCGACCAATCAACAATATTGTGGACATCAGTAATTATGTTATGTTGGAGCTGGGACAGCCAATGCATTCTTTTGACGCCAAAAAAATAAGCTCATTAAAAAAAGAAAAAATTGTTAATATAGTAGTACGTCAAGCAAAGAAGGGGGAGCAAATCGTGACACTGGACGGAGAAAATAGAGAATTGGGAGCAAGCGATCTCGTAATCGCCGACGAGAAAAATCCGATAGCCATAGCTGGCGTGATGGGTGGTCGTGAAAGCGAGATTGACGACAATACTACAGCCATCGTGCTCGAGTCTGCTAATTTTTTTAGTGCGTCAATCAGGAAGTCTAGCCAGAGATTTGGTCTACGTAGCGAAGCTTCACAGCGCTTTGAGAAATCACTAGACCCAAGTTTGTGTGAAGTGGCACTACACAGAGCAGTAGAGCTAATCAAGGAATCGTGTCCAGAATCATTAGTTTCGAGCCATGTTATCGACGAAGGAAATTTTACTTATGAAGCAAAAAATTTGAAAATTGACCTAAAATGGCTGTCAAAATTTTTGGGATTGGAAATCGAAGAAAAAGAAATCTTACGAATTTTAAGCAGTCTTGGTTTTGATCCCTTGGTAAATAGCGGTGAACTACAAATCACCATACCGTCTTGGCGCGCCACAAAAGATATCAGTATCAAAGAAGATATTGCCGAAGAGATTGCGCGCAATTATGGCTACGATAAGATTCCGGTAACTATGCCAAAAATATCAATGCAAATTCCGATAGATAATACAGAAATAATATCAGAAAACAAAATTCGCAAAATATTATCCAGTGGTGCCTCGATGTTTGAGGTGTGTAATTACTCATTTGTGGGAGAAGAGCAACTAAAGGCCCTGGGTGTTGATTTTTCATCTTTTGTTAGACTAGCCAACCCAATCAGTCAGAACCACACCATGCTTCGTCAAACACTCGCAAGCAATCTATTTGAAAATGTAAAAAAAAATCAGGCGAGATTTGCAAATATCAGATTGTTTGAAATTGCTAGTGTATATTTATCGATTGACGGTAATATTAAAAAGTCAGACAGCGTCACGGAAGTTTTGCCTCGTGAAGAAAGAAGACTGGGGCTACTACTCGCAAATGAGAGTGATGAGGTATTCATGGAAACAAAAAGCGCAGTGAATTATCTTTTTTCCGAAATCGGTATCACAAACATTAAATATTGTCAAAGAGAAAAAATGGCATATTGGTCAAATGAAAAGTATGTGACCGAAATAAAAATTGGAGAGCATGTAGTCGGCAATATCAATCTTCTTGATAATACAGTTGCTAAAAAAATCGGCATAAAGAAGAAGGTGGCTGTTGCGGAAATTTATTTGGGAGAAGCGATATCAATAGTAGAAAGTATGAATACTACAAAATATAAAGCGTTTGAAAAATACCCGGCACTGAGTAGGGATTTAGCTTTTATATTGGATGAGGGTATAATATATAACAACATAAAAGAGGAGATTGAGAATTTTCATGAATATATCAGCAAGGTTGAATTGTTTGACGAATATCATGGCGATAGTCTTGGAAAGGGTAAAAAGAGCCTAGCTTTCCACGTAATTTATCAAGCCGAAAAAACGTTTGCATCAAAGGAAATTGATGATATTCAAGAGAGACTACTTCATTTCTTGGAGCAGAAATTTGAGGCAAAGATACGAAACTTTTAGAGTATTACGAATTCACGAATTTAATCACGAATGCACAAATTCTTTTCCAATACGTTTAAAGAAAATATTCGTGAATTTGTAATCTGATTCAAGTCGTTAGGCAATATTTTTAAATAATCTAATATCGCTGTTCTTGATTTTAATATCGGCACAGCACGTAAAAATATGTTGGAAACAAGCAGGGATGTTTTGAATATAGTTTTAGCGGTTTCGGTTTTCGGTGTTTCATTTTTTATCTGTTGGGGATTGTTTTATTTTGTCATGATTGCACGTCAAATGTTTCGTGGCGTCAAAGAAATTCGTGATAGAATGAATCGCGTGGATGAAGCAGTAAAGGCTTTCAAAGAAAAAATCGAAAGTAGCGCATCGATGTTATTCTTGATTGGTGAGGGTGTTAAGAAGATGGTTGATATCATGAAGAGTAAAGGTAGTGAAAAAAATGGGGATGAAGATGATGAAAGGAGCGAGGGTAAAAAACATAAAAATTAAGTTCTTGTTAATAGGCCTTCCACAAGGTCTATTATTTTAGCTGGAGCAGTATCATGATTTTCTACTAGACAAAAATTCAATATAACTCCAAATAAATTAATTAATCCAAAACAATATGACCATATCTATCCCAGGCGAAGAAAACAAAAGTCTAACAAAAGAGTTAATTATTAAACAGCTCATTAGCGCTTTAGTTTCTCTATTCTTCGTTGTCTTTGTCTGGAATTTTTGGAGCAAGGGAATTATTGCACTTGGTATTAACGCTTTTGTCTTGTTAGTATTTATTCTACTTTTGTTTTTGCGAGAACTGCAGATTCAAAAAAGAATACAGCGGTCCGATTTTATTTGGATTGTTCCTTTGTTTATGATTGCTCTCAGTTTTTTGATATATGACAACACCTTTTTGAAAGTCACCAGTCTTTTGGTTTTTCCGGTGGCCTTCAGTTTCTTTTATTATAATTCATTTTTTGAAAGAAAATGCGATTACTGGGATCTGCACTTTTTTAAAAAATATGTTGTTCGGGTATTTTCTTTTATCGACAAGATCACTACATCTATCAATTTATACTTGGAGTTAGTGATTCCAGCCGGAAAAGCAAGCTGGAAAATGATCGCAAAGATAGTATTAAGCATTATCTTGTTTTTGACTCTCGCTTTTACGATTTTTATACCCTTGTTATCTTCGGCCGATGCTATGTTTGCGAGCAAAATTAAATATATCTATGATTGGCTGAATCAAATATTTTCTTTGCCGCTCGTAAATAAGTCAATCGTATTTATGATTTTTTCCGTACTTCTATTTTCTGTCCAAAGTGCTTGGGCACGAAAAAACGAGATTAAAGAAGATGGTGATAGCGAAAAAAACATTGACTCGCTTGTTGCTGGAATAGTGCTTGGCGGAATATTGCTTTTATATCTGTTGTTTTTGTGGGTACAGATAGAGCGTTTGTGGATTGGAACTTTGCCTTTTGATTTTCGAGAAACGGAAAGCATTGTCAAAAGCGGTTTTTGGCAATTGTTATTTTTATCTATTATCAATACACTAATTTATCTTTTTACATATCGAAAAACAAGGGCGTTTGTGCAGTGGATTCTGATAGGATTTACTTTTGCATCGTTGTTGCTTCTTTCTTCTGCGGGTCAACGTATGTTTCTTTATGCTAAATTTTACGGACTTAGTTATGAAAAGTTTTTTGCATCATATACGGTGTTTTACTCCGTGATCATGTTTGTGTGGCTTATTTCTCGACTTTTTATAAATAGAAGAACCAATGTGTTAAAGTTTCTTGTAGTTTTATTTATTTGGATGTACGCGCTTATTACGGTTCTGCCAGTTGAACAGATTATATTTCGGACCAATATTGAATTGGCCAAACAAAGGGGGGCGAGGATCAGGTTGTACGAATTGACGATGCTGTCTTCTGACGTACTTGCGCTTGTGAAAAAATTGGAAAACGAAGGAGCTTTGAAAGAAAAAATTACATACACCGATGAGAACGGACAAGAAAAAAAAGAAGCAGATGCGGATTGGACGCCCTGGATAGAGAAGCATGAAAAGTTACTCAATGAAAAGAAATTTTATGAAAGAAATATTTTGAACATGTATTATTTGAGTAAATCAAATTGAGAAATTAAGCTTTTCAATTTTGTTTTGAAGATGAACCAAAAATTCTTAGTTATAATAAAACACGAGAAAAAAAATCTTTCGTGTTTTATTATTCCAAAAGTTTTTTAAATTTCGAGAATTATTTTGTGTAGCCACAACCTTTTTCACTGCACTTGATTGCTCCCTTGGCGGCTTCAATTAAAAGCGCAGCGCAGTCGGGACATTTTTCTTTTGTTGGTTTGCCCCAGTAGGCATTTTTGCAATCCGGATATTGATCGCAAGCATAAAAGACACCGCGCGCACTGCGTTTTTGTACTATCTCGCCTTTGCCACATTTGGGGCATTTTATATCGGTAGAATTATTATTTTCTTTGATGTTTTTAATGTTCTTGCATTTTGGATAAGCAGTGCATGCTAGAAAATGGCCGAAACGACCATTCTTGATAGCTAACGGTGATTGGCATTTGTCACAAACTTCGTGTTTGTATTTTTCTTCTAGGGCGATTGTGACTTTGTCTTTTTCTTTTGTTTCAGCTTGACCGTCTTTGTCGGCTCCCTTGATGTTCTTGCACTCGGGATAGGCCGAGCAAGCCAGGAACTTGCCGAAACGACCTGTTTTAATAAGCATTTTTGCGCCACATTTGTCGCATTTTACTTCACTTTGTTCTTCAGGCATAATATCTTCTTTTTTAATTTCGTTATATTTATCTTCTAAATTTTTATGAAATGGCGTATAGAAATCACTAATTACCGGTTGCCAATTTTTTTCGCCACTCGCAATCTGGTCGAGATTCGTTTCCATGAGTGCCGTAAATTCATAATCGACTACTCTTGAAAAATGCCCAACCAATAAATCCGAAACGACGTAAGCGATATCAGTGGGGTATAGTTTTTTGTTCTCGTCGCGAAGCACATAATTTCTAGCTATTACGGTGGCTAGAGTAGGCGCGTAGGTGGAGGGACGACCAATGCCATACTGTTCCATTATTTTGACGATCCCCGCATCCGAGTATCTGCCAGGAGCTTTGGTGAAGTGCTGTTCTTTATTTAGGGATGCTAGTGATAGTTTTTCATTTTTTTTGACCAGTGGTAACTCTAGTTCTTTGCTTTTTTCGGGGTAGATTTTTAGATAACCGTCAAACCCCATGGTTTGTCCATTGGCGCGAAATTGGTAAATCGTCGCTACAGCATCTATATCGATGGCGGTTTGATTCATTATGGCATCAGGCATTTGACTCGCTACCGCTCTTTGCCAAATTAGCTTGTATAATCTTTTTTGACGTTCATTTAGCGAGCCCGGAAGTGAGTCTGGGTGTTTGCTCGCTTCGGTGGGGCGAACAGCTTCGTGGGCTTCTTGGGCTCCTTTGCTTTTAGTTTTAAATTTTCTAGGTTTAGCTAGTGCATATTCTTTACCCAAGTTTGTTTCAAGATATTGTTTTGCCTCACTCAGAAACTTTTCTGACAAATTGAGTGAATCTGTTCTCATGTAGGTGATGTAGCCCTGTTCGTAGAGTTGTTGGGCGAGCATCATCGTTTGTTTGGCGCTGTAACCGAGCCAACGATTGGCCGTTTGTTGCAAGGTTGAGGTAGTAAAAGGTTTGGGAGGCACTTTGATACTTTTTTTGCTAGTAACTGCTGCGACCTTGTATTCGCAATCTGCCAAGTCACTAGTTATTTTATCAGCTTCGGCTTGGGTTTTGATGTCTAGTTTCGCAATCGATTCACCGTCTCTTTTGTGTAACTTGGCCAGAAACTTTTTATCCTTGGTATTATTTGGATAGAGATCAGCCTCGATGCTCCAGTATTCTTCTGCATTGAAGGCCTGTATTTCTCTTTCTCTCTCAACCACCAAACGAACTGCTACGCTCTGGACGCGACCAGCCGACAAACCACGGGACACCTTCTTCCACAAAAATGGCGACAGTTCATAGCCAACCAATCGATCAAGGATGCGTCTGGCTTGTTGCGCATTTACCAGTCCCATGTCTAGTTTTCTTGGTTTTTTTAGAGCATCGAGAATAGCCTCCTTGGTTATTTCATGAAAAACTATGCGACCCATTTTCTTTTTGTCGATTTTTAGTGCTTCGAGCAAGTGCCAAGCAATCGCTTCTCCTTCGCGGTCTTCGTCAGTCGCGAGGATGATGCGGTCGGCAAGCTTAACCAGGGCCTTTAATTTGCTAACATTTTTTTGCGCAGTTGATGGCACCTCATAAACTGGTTCAAAATTGTTTTCGACGTCAACACCGATTTTTGATTTTGGTAAATCACGAATATGACCGAATGATGATTCGATCTTATAAGATTTATCGAGAAACTTGGTGATTGTTTTGGCTTTGGTAGGGGACTCAACGATGATTAGATCCATAGCTTTAAGTTAAAATTGTTTTTAAATTAAAAATTACAAATTAAAATTATACAGTTTTCTAAATCAGAAAAATAAATTTACGTCAGCGCATATTTCATGCCACCAAAATTCTTTATCACGCCACGCATTTCCAGTAGTGTCAATGTGCCTGATAATTCTGCGGCCCTGAGACCCGACAAACGTATCAGGTCATCGACATGTATTGGTTCGTGATTGAGATGTGCTATGATTTTTTCTTCTTCCGGGCTTTCGGCTTGTATTTTTTCTTTATTAATATACGAGTTTAAGCGCTTTAAGTCAAGGGTTTCCAAAATATCTTCAATGTCTATGCAGGGAACAGCCCCTTGCTTGATGAGGGCATTGGGGCCAGCCGAAACTTCAGAAAAAATATTTCCCGGTACGGCAAAGACTTCGCGATTTTGATCAAGCGCATTACGTGCTGTGATGAGAGCGCCAGACTTTGGAGCAGCCTCAATAACCAAGATGCCGAGGCTGAGACCAGATATTATCCGATTGCGCATCGGAAAATTGTAACGCAAGGGTGAAGTGCCTAAAGAAAATTCACTTAAGAGCAAACCGTTGTTCGCGATCATTCTGTCGGCTAGATAGCGATTGCTACTTGGATAAACACTTGCCTGGTCGATTCCTGACCCAAGCACCGCAATTGTGTGGCCCTTATTTTCAAGGGTAGTATGATGAGCTATGCTGTCTATACCGATAGCCAAACCACTAACAACGGTAAAATTATTAATTACTAGTTGTTCGCACATGCTCAGGCAAACTCTTTGCCCGTAAGCTGTACTTTTTCTCGTGCCAATTACACCAAGACAAGTCGTATTCAGGAGAGAGATATTTCCCTTGTAAAACAATATGCTTGGTGGATCAAATATTTCAGCAAGTAATTTTGAATAGACCTCATC
>JBBRXK010000043.1:0-7815 GCA_038248465.1 Patescibacteria group bacterium
AAAAAAAAAAAAAACAACACGACTGGGTGGTTCTAGAGCTATCAAGTTTTCAGTTAGAAGATTTCGATACTGGCCCCCTGATCGCTGTAATTACAAATATAAGCGAAGAGCACTTGAAGCCCGCCGATCCAAATAATCCAAATTTTCATAAATCGATGAATGATTATGTGCGATCCAAGTTGAACATAATAAAATATCAAAAAAAAGGTGCTTGGGCAGTTTTGAATGAGTCATTCAAGGGTAAGCCAATGTTTTTTGCGCGGGGCAAGGAAAGCCATGTGGGCAAAGGGAAAAAGGTGTATTTTACTAGTTCAGAGTTGCAAAGTAAATTGATAGGAAATTATAACAAGGAAAATATCGCCGCCGCCGTAGAGGTTGCGAAAATTTTAAAAATTAAAACTAATGAAATAAAAAAAGCAGTTAGTGCTTTTCGCGGACTACCACATAGAATCGAGTTTACGCGAGAAGTCGGAGGAGTAAAATATTATGACAATAGTTTCGCAACCACGCCTGAAGCGACCATGGCTGATCTAGACTCATTTGTCGAGCCGATTATATTGTTTTTGGGGGGCGCTGACAAAGGCTCCAGTTTTCTTTCGCTTGCCAAGCAAGTAGTAAAAAATAAAATAAAATATATAATACTACTTGAGGGACAGGCTAGTAACAAGATAAATCAAGAGCTCTTGGCCTGTGGATTTCCTACTCACAAGATCGTTCGTGTCAATTCGATGCCAGAGGGAGTGAAGATCGCTAGCGTAGAGGCTAGGGCCGGTGACATAGTTTTGTTGTCTACGGCTTGCGCTAGTTTTGGTATGTTTAAAAATTACAAAGAAAGAGGTGATATATTTCAAGAGGAGGTAAAAAAAATATGATAATATTTTTATATGGACAAGACACATTTCGGAGCAGGCAGAAACTGCATGAGCTCAAAGAAAAATTTATCAAAGAAATAGATAAAAGTGCAGAAAGCATCAGAACGATTGATGGCGAGAAGAGTAGCCTTGCTGAAATCAGTCAAGCATTTGGCGCCAGCTCTTTGTTTGCAAAAAAAAGAATGCTACTTATCGAAAATATTTTTGAGAACAAAAACAAAGAAGTCTTCAAAGATGTTAGGGATTATTTTTTGACGAAAGAAGAAAAAAGCAAAGATAAAGAGCCAGATCCAAATGAAAATATTGTAATATTTTTTGAAGATGGTGCTGGTGAAAAGATGACGAAAAATATTTTGTGGCAATTTTTACTCAAACAAAAGTTTGTCCAGAGCTTTGTGCCACTTAGCGCCAGCGGTATCGCTACTTGGATTAGAAAAAGAGCAGAGGAGTCAGTGGTTCATGTCACTGTAGCGCAGGCAAATTTTATTGCGAGCATGTATGCTAGCGATTTGTGGCAGATCGACAGCGAATTAAAAAAACTTTTTAATTATAAAAGAGCATTGACGGGAACATTGCTAGCCACAGCAAGTCTAAATATAAATGATGATGATTTGCGGATATTGACTAGGGGCAAGGTGGATGAAAATATATTTGCCTTAAGCGATGCGATCGCAAACAAAAACAAAAAACTGGCTATCTCTTTACTTGAAAACGAGATAGAAGCCGGAATGGCTGAAACATATTTGATGCACATGATCGTGCGACAATTCAGAATACTATTGCAAGTGCGGCAGGCCATAGATTCGGGACTTGGGCAAAGACAAGTGGCTAGCACTCTCAAGTTGCACCCATTCGTAGTTCAAAAAAGTTTGAAGCAGGCAGGAAGTTTTACTCTTGAATTTCTAAAAACCATTTTCACAAAACTAGTTGAACTTGATCGTGACATGAAAAGCGGACGCGCCGAATTCAAAATCTCTCTCGATTTACTTATCGCCTCGTTATAATCAATATAAACGAAAGAGGAAAAGATTTGCGCTTCGTGTTAGATTTGGCAATAATGGTACACAAAAAACCCGCATAAGTAAATATTGGGGCTTCGTGTAAATTGCAATTATTGTGGGACAAGGTCCCATAAAAAAGAACATGAGGACAAAGAGCTGTTGTCGGCATAATAAACCAACAAAAAACTGCAATACTTAAGTTTAAAAAAAACAAGTATCGCAGTTTTTTGTTTATTTTACTTTTTTGCTTGCGATTTGTTGAAAGCAGTTTGTAGACGTGATTTTTTGCGATCACGAGTATTTTTCTTGATAACACCTTTCTTAGCAGCTTTATCAAGCGCCTTGAGGGTTTTGTCAAGAGATTCTTTGGCGCTAGTCTCTTTGGTGCTAATAGCTTTTCTACTTTTTTTGGTTAATGATTTTATGGTATCCTTAACCTTTTTGTTAGCAAAGCCAAGCTTTTTACCCTTGCGCAATTCTTTTTTTGCTGAATCTTTATTTGGCATATTTTAGCTAAATTGTTTAGTAATTATTTTGTGGTCAAGGAATTTCAATTTTTCCGACCGCTTTTTTGCCCCTTGGGCAGAGCTTGATATTAATTTCGTGAGAGTTACTAAAAAATACTAACATAATTAATTATTTTCTGCAAGGGCCGAGCCCGAATGATTTTTTTTGTTATTTTTTAGAATTTTCAGAAGTTCTGAGCGGTTTTTATTGATGATATATATTGCCAAGGCAGCCAGGATTAGACTGGCTAATTGTGGAAAACGCAAGCCGAATATTTCTGGCGCTCGGTCGATGCGTACAAATTCCAGGGCAAAGCGTAAAAAGGAATAAAGTAATAAATAAGAAGCGACAATTATTATGTATGAATGTAATTTTTTCTTAATAAACTGTTTGTGTAAAAAAAGTAAAATAAGAAAAATACAAACACTGCCGATAGATTCATACAAGAAAGTCGGGTGGAAATAACTGTAGTTTAAAAATTCGGGAACACGATTTTTGGGTAGAATCGGAATTCCCCAGGGCAGATTGGTGGGTAGGCCAAACAATTCTTGATTGAAATAATTACCCCAGCGACCAATGGCCTGACCAAGTGCCAAAACGGGAGTGTAGAGAGCGGCCAAAAGAATCGGGTTAAGTTTGTGTTTCTTGGCAAAAAAATAAATAGCAAGAGCGCCACCGATGATAGCGCCGTGAATAGCAAGCCCACCTTTCCAGATCATAAATACCTGGAGTGGGTGTTCCAAGTAATAAGGAAATTCGAGCAAGACATCGTAGATTCTGGCGCCCAAGATTGCGAAAAGTACAACCGAAAAAGACGAGTCAATAACCGTGTTTTTGTCGATCTGATATTTTTCCGCCAATTTGAATAATATAAGCGAGCCAAGCAAAATAGCACAGACAATCAAAAAGCCATAGAAATATATATTGAATGGTCCAAAGGAAATAAGGACGGGATGGGGCGTGAAAGTGTGGAGAAAATTTGTCATAAAAAATATTGCGCTAATTGTATTATTAGCTAAAGCGGGGATTAAGTCAAATAATCACAAATGCATGAATATTATCACTACGCGTTTATAAATATGATTTGCGCATTAGTAATATGCTTAAGATTCTGAAAAAGGTTTGAGTTTTGGTATTTCCTTTGTCATCAAGAGTTCCTTTTTGTTATCGTGCTTTCTATTTTCTGTCAACCGAAATGACAAAAAAAACTTGAATTTTGCCAAATAAATAGATATACTTAATTTGTTAGCATTAAATTATTATAAATAACAATTATATGACCAAGCCAAGAATATTCTCGGGGGTTCAGCCTAGCGGTAATTTGCATTTGGGTAATTATTTGGGAGCTATTAGTCAGTGGGTGGAGTTGCAAGAAAAATATGATTGTATTTTTTGTGTCGTCGATTATCATGCGATTACTGTGGCCCAAGACCCACAGGCACTCAGTAAAAAAATTATCGAGATTGCAAAAATTTATATAGCGTTGGGCATAGATCCAAAAAGGTCAGTAATTTTTCAGCAGTCGCAAATAAAAGAGCACACCGAGTTGGCTTGGATTCTCAATTGCACGAGCGCACGCATTAGTGACTTGAATAAAATGACGCAGTTCAAGGACAAGGCCGGAGAAAATCAAGAGAACGTTGGAGTTGGTCTTTATGATTACCCCGTGCTCATGGCTGCTGATATTTTACTTTATAATACCGAAGTGGTGCCAGTGGGCGATGATCAGTTGCAACACGTAGAGCTCGCTCGCGATTTGGCGCGACGATTTAATAATCGCTTTGGTGAAACTTTTGTAATTCCTAAAGCCGAGATCCGCCAAGAGGGAGCGCGCATTATGGGGCTTGATGACCCAATGAAAAAGATGAGCAAGAGTGCCAGCTCGGAGGCCAACTATATCGCCCTCACTGATGAGCCAAGTAAAGCCAAGAAAAAAATCATGAAAGCGACGACAGATTCGGGAGCCGAGGTAAAATATGATTTGGTAAATAAGCCTGGCATTTCTAATTTGTTGGTCATTGAATCGTTACTTAGCAAAACCACAATCAAAGATTTGGAAAAGAAATATGAGGGAAAAATGTATGGCGATTTCAAAAAAAGCGTTGCCGAAGTGGTGGAGAATTTTTTACAGGGTTTTCAGGAAAAATACAAACAGATAAATGACGACGAGGTGCGGGAGATTTTAAATAATAGCGCAACAAAAATTAGACCCTTGGCAACTAAGATTATGGAAGATGTGAGGAAAAAGATTGGGGTCATATAAAACTAGCTTATTATTAAATAAAAAATTATGCCAAAACAATATAAGCAGTGTTTATTGCAATTACAAAAAACTTGTGAGGTTATTGGTCTTATTAATGAGATCAAAGATATGATTGGGATTACGGATGATGAGATAGAGATTCTGACTTCGCCGGAAAGAATTGTTGAAGTATCAGTTCCAGTGCGCATGGATGACGGACACCTGGAAGTGTTTAATGGATTTAGAATCCAACACAGTAGTGCCCTGGGTCCATTCAAGGGTGGAGTTAGGTATCATCCCAATGTTGATTTAGACGAAGTGCAGGCACTTTCTTTTTGGATGACATTCAAGTGTGCGGTGGCAAACATACCATATGGCGGGGCCAAGGGCGGTATCACCGTGAACCCAAAAAATCTAAGTCAAGGTGAGCTGGAAAGACTTAGTCGTGCCTATATTCGTAAAATCGCCAATATGATTGGTCCAGACAAAGACATTCCAGCACCGGATGTATATACCAATGCGCAAATTATGGCTTGGTTTATGGATGAATATTCAAGAATAATTGGATCCAATCAGTTGGCTGTAGTAACTGGAAAGCCGGTTGAACTAGGCGGATCACTGGGTCGTGACACAGCTACCGCTCAGGGCGGCTTTTATGTGCTCGAGAAAATGCTTGGTAATCTAAAAATAAAAAAATCGGAAACTACAATTACTATTCAGGGCTTTGGAAATGCTGGCATGAATTTTGCTCGGATTGCAAATAAATTTAAATACAAAGTGATCGCAGTTTCAGATTCGAGGGGTGGCATTTATAATGAGAAGGGCCTCGACATTGAGAAAGTTATAATTCACAAAGAGCTAAGCGGAACTGTACAGAATTTTCCAGGGGCAAAAAACATCGACAACGAAGAAATTTTAACATTAAAAACAAAGGTGCTCGTGCCAGCGGCCCTAGAGGGAGTGATCAATGCCAAAAATGCCGGACTAATTAAAGCCGAGGTCGTATTGGAGCTAGCTAATGGCCCGATAAATATGGAGGCGGGTGAAATTTTGAGCAAGAAGGAAAAAGTTGTTATTCCGGATATTTTAGCCAATTCGGGTGGCGTGATTGTTTCCTATTTTGAATGGGTGCAGAATATCAGTCACCACTATTGGAGTGCAGAAAAGGTACAGGCAGAGTTAATAGAAAAAATAATTCCCGCCACGAACAAAGTCTGGGAGACAGCGAGCAAATACAAAGTCAATTTGCGTACCGCTGCTTATATTGTCGCCATAGAAAAATTAGTGAAAGCCTTAAAGCTTAGAGGAATATAGATTTAATTTTTTTGATTTTAAAAACCCTATTCTTATGAATAGGGTTTTATTATGGTGAATATTTTTAGGATCTAATTATGTCTAGTAGCTCATCTCGCTTTTTTTCCATCATTTCTTTGGTTTTGGCTTCTAGATTCAGTCTGATAATTGGTTCAGTATTAGATGGACGGACATTGAACCACCAATCTTCGTAATCGATGCGGACGCCGTCGAGATTATTGATGGCGCCATCGTTATATTTTAGTTTGATTTTGGCTAATACATCTTTGCGACTTGCGACCTTGGAATTGATTTCTCCAGAATGATAATATTTGCGAAGTGGTTTGCATAGCTCAGATAATGTTTGACCACTTTCATTTAGTAAATTTATTATCATGATGGTAGCGAGACTAGAAAGTTCGGCTTTGTAATTTTCTTCAAAATAATAATGTCCAGAAAGTTCACCGGCAAAGACGGCTCGGTCTTCACGCATTTGTTTTTTGATAAGAGAGTGGCCGACACGACAGAGTGCAGTTTTGCCACCTGCTTTTTCAATGTATTCGAGAACGGCATTGGAGCTACGAAGGTCAATTAAAATCAGGCCACCGGCGTGCTTTTTGAGAATCTCTTTGGCAATCAGGGCACTGATATAATCCATCGGTACAACTTGGCCCTTTTCATCAACAAAGCCGACACGATCCGCATCGCCATCGTAGGAAACGCCAAAGTCAGCGCCAATTTCAAAAACCTTTTTTTGAAGAGCTTCGAGAGTATCAGTTTTGAGTGGATTTGCTTCATGATTGGGAAAGCGACCATCGTAATTATCATACATCCAGATCGCTTCGATATATTGAGACAATCCTTCGAACACGGGCTTATCAAATATGCCCATGGAATTGGCAAAATCAAATACAACCTTTAATTTTTTATCCGTTTTGGTATTGAAGAAGCGACTGATGTGTTTGTAATATTGTTCTTTGAATTCGTAGTTTTCGGTCACCTTGCCTTTTTCGTCAGGGGCGGGGAAAGCTGCATTCACAGAGAGCGCACGTATTTCTTCCATGCCGGCGCCTTCGCCGACGGGGACTGCATACTGTCGACAGATTTTGAAACCATTGTAGTTGCCCGGATTGTGTGAGGCGGTGATGATGATGCCCGCATCTACAGACAAAAGTCCACTGGCATAATAAAGCATCGGCGTGGTTGAAAGACCTATTTTTACCACATTGCAACCTTGATCAGTGATACCTTTGACCAAACTTTCTTCGAGTTTGTCTGAGCTCGTGCGCATGTCCTTAGCGATGACAATATTTTCGGCATTGGTGTAGGCGACTATGGCTCGTCCAATACTATAGGCCGCGTCTTCATTTAAATCATCCGGATAAATCCCGCGAATGTCATAGGCCTTGAAAATGCTTGGGTTTATTTTCATAAGTTTAATAATTTAATCAAATTAGTATTTAAAAATTTCCTGCTAATTACAAATTAGTACAAATTCTATTTAAAAAACGATTTTTTGGGATTTTAGCGATATTTGAAATCGAGAGCCCCAAACATCTCAAAAGTCTCAAGAATCTCAAAAATCCCAACAACCAATCCACATCTTGTAATTAAACCCATATTGTGTTTAAGTATATTATATCGCTAAATCGATATAAATGTAAACAGATAAAAGCAAATTAAACAAATGAGCGAAGCAATTGAGGAGTTGTTGAAATACAAAATAAAAAATCGCAATGATTTGATGTTGGCTAAACGAAAAATAGCCAAGCGTTTTTCTATTCCCTTTCTGGACAACAAAGAGATTTCCAAATATTATCATGAGCAAGTTAAGACTGTATTTCTCAAATTGGTTTCAGAATTTTTGGTGCTACTCAAAAAAAGATCAATCCGGACTATG
>JBBRXK010000044.1:0-7712 GCA_038248465.1 Patescibacteria group bacterium
CCCGGCAATGCGAATGCCATGTTATACCACTTAACTATATCCCCAAATAAAAATGGCTAGACGCCATTTATATAATGTCGGGATGAAAGGACTCGAAGGGCTGAAAAGCCCACACCCTCATATTCCCTCATAAATTCTTTATGCTTATATTTACTAATCTTTTTTGTTTATATTTTCCTTAGTCTTTTCTCAGAAAGGTTTTTGCTATCTTTCATCCCGACATCATAAAAATGGCTAGACGCCATTTATATAATGTCGGGATGAAAGGACTCGAACCTTCGACCTCATGACCCCCAGCCACGCGCGCTACCAGCTGCGCTACACCCCGATTATTCAATTGAGAATTATCCGCCCAAGGCGGACCAGCCTTGGGCTGGAGAATTAAGAATTATTAAATCTATTACATTAAATAAAATATCATTAAATTAATTTAATTGCAATACACAAAAAAATAAATCTGTAACAATTTTAGCTGTCTGATTATTTTTTAATATTCGTGCATTCGTGATTCAATTCGTAGATTCGTAATCCAACTAAAAAAACTTTGGTGTTAATAGGTGTGCGTAAATAAGCCTTTAATGCATTATAGATCCCTCGGCTCCGCTCGGGAAGACAAAGATAGTATCAAAAAAATATAATAAGAGGGCTGTCTGTGTTTATTTTTTAATATTCGTGCATTCGTGATTTAATTCGTAGATGCGTAATCCAACTAAAAAAGCTCCACCAGTAAAACTAATCAAGAATTGGCCGAACTAAAATGGTTACTATTGTGAGACAATAGTCTGTCATTTTTCAATCAATTCCCAGAAAGAATTTTCCAAGAAGAAATAGACAATGAGCAATTACACCTAAATTCCTACAATGACTCTCACGAGAACCAGAGAAACGGAATAGCCAAGACGTTTATTTGTCCAAATCTTGAAAATTTGTTTGATGAAGCTTTCCTAGGCACTTAGACTTTAGACTAAGTACCAATTTACATTAGAAAGAACAGGCATATAAAATTATTTTGTATTTGCTTTTCCTTTAGTGTCTTCTTTGCGTCTGATCTAGATCTTAGATGTTAAGCGCATATTTATTTGCCAAATAAATATTAGAAATGACACACGCACTGGGAATCTATTTTAGCATTTTTATTATATCACAATTATAGCATTTTCCAAATTAAGCTTTAATTAAATTCTTCGCCTTTCTCCTGATTTCAAAATAGCTTGCGACCACGACCACCGTCAGGTAATACGCCGAAGCGCCAAAAAAATTCATCTGCACATCAATGTGTGAATACGGTATTGCAGCGATCAGTTTTGAAACAAAATACATATAATCAATAATTATTTTTACTGGAAAAAATAAATATTGTTCATAGTGGCCAATTAACAAACCAAGAAACATTGCTATTATGAGAAATATCAAAATAAATCCAGAAGTCCATATCACCAAAATATTGGCAAATATTCCGAGCACGGAAACAGTATGAAAATTGTACACAATAATTCCACTTGTAGCAATCTGCGCTGCTAGCGTGACGGACACAATATCGCGAATATGAAAAATATTTGTCAATTTAATTTTTGTCAGCATCATTTCAAAAAGCGGATAAATGTAAACGATACCAAGTATCGACACAAAAGACAGCTGAAAACCAATATCATCACGCAACATGCGTGGATTGCAAGCGAGTTGCAATACGGCCGTGAATAGGATGATGCGAGTAAAATTATTTGTCCGGCCAAGCTTGATAGCGAGCATCGCGAGCATCGCCATGATTCCCGAACGCATCGCCGAAGAGAGAGAACCGGCCATAATAATGAATAAAAACAGCAACACAATGCTTGTGTAAAATACCTGATTACGACCAAGACCGAGTTTGAATAAAATAAAATAAATCATCGCTGCGATCACGGTGATGTGCATGCCAGAAATCGCGATGATGTGGCTGAGCCCAGAATTACTAAAACTTTTCTGCAAATCACTATCAATAATTTTCCCCTCACCAAGAATAGTTGCTCGTGCCACGCCCGACTCTGGTTCATTTAGGCCCTTGTCAATAACCGCGGCAAAACGATGACGCATAGCGTAAATTTTTGCCATAAAATAATTGGCTTTAGCAAAACCAATTCGCTTAATCTCGGGATAATAACAAATCGAATAAATATTATCTTTGGCCAAATAACGTCCGTAGTCAAAACCATTGAAAGGCTCTGGCGCTTTTAGTTCGCAAGACAAGCTGAGCTCATCACCATAATCAAACTCAGGGAACGCCTGCGCATAAACCATGATTTGCCCACTGACATCTCCCCCTTCATCAATAATTTTAGCATTCACTACAAAACTTTGCCTATTTTTCACTCTCACAATGTCGCTATTTATTACGGCTGATATTTGGTGTCGCTCACCGTTATAAAAAGCAAGAGTAGTCGCATCTATCTGCGGGATACTAAGAACAAAACGCCAAATCCCCAAAAACAAAAAAAGCGCAACATAAAGCGCGATGCGAAATTTATTATTCGAAAAAAATGTAAACGAAACTAGGCAAGCAAGCACCAAGGCAAAAACAAGCTGAGCACTCATCTGGCTAAAAACCCCATCGCAGGACGCCAAACTAATGCCCACCAAAAATGCCAAAGTGCTCCCATAAAAAATTATGGTTTTCGAAATTTTCTTGTCCCCTCCTTGCATTCCTATAATTTTAAAAGTCCCCTCTCGAGAGGGGTGCCCGAAGGGCGGGGTGTGTGGCGACGTTCTTGGAAAAGCGAAATATAAAATCTATGAACTACATTTATAATTTTAAAAATCATTTTGTTTTTATCTTCGCTGCGCCAAACACACCTCCCTGCCTAGGGGCGGTACTCCTCTCAAGAGGAGACTAATTAATTCGTAGAATAATTATAAATCAAGCCCATAAACATCCTTGAGCAACTCCAAATCCTTCTTACTCTTTATCAAATAATCCACGTTCTTGTCGCGAAGTCCGTCGAGTGCTTTGATACCAAGCTCATCACCTACGAGCTCACGGTAAATCTCGGTAAAGGCAGAAAAATCTTTGATAAAACAATGACCACCAGCCCCTCGTCCGCTTTTGTGCACTGGGTTTAGATGCGACTTTCCAATCCGTGGATCATGGGCAATGCCTTCTTTTATTTCCTCGTAGCGTGCCCCAGACTTCTCAGCCAAGTCGTAAAGCAAATTGGCATAAACAACTTTGAAGTACAAAAATACATTCGCGCCGTATTTGATGAGCTCTGCTTCACGGGCACTACAAATCTGTTCAAAAGGCGCTTTGGCTAAAACAGTAATCACCTCTCGAGCTTTCTCTTTGTAAATATCGCTCATGACCGGTAGTCCGATAATATTTCGCGTCGGATTGGCCGCGTCATGCGCCGCTGATGTTTCCATCAAAAATTCAGGGGAATGCAAAACAAATACATTTGGATAATCTTTTTGAATCGATTCAGTCCGACCAGGCAACAAGGTGGATTTGATAACCGCAGTTTTGCCCTCGCCCACTAGCCCAATAACCCCGCGCAAAATACTATCATCAAACTTATCTTTGATCGACGGCGTGGGCACAGCGATAAAAACTATATCACAGTCCTTAATTTTTTCTTTATTTGCGACATACGGTGCTTCGAGTCCAAAACGAATCACATTAAACCCTCGATTTTCAAAATCATCAGCATAGTTTTTGCCGATCCAACCCTGGCCAATAAAGCCAATTTTCTTATTAAACATAGTTTTTGGAAGCAACTACTCGCTTCTGTCACGTTCTGTGTTAGTGAATAATCCCGTTAACACAGAGATTTATAATGACCATGCGATTTCGTTGTGGTTTGGGATCCTTGATTTCGCTTCGTGGCGTTCAGGATGACAGCAAGTAGTGTTGCTTTGGAATACTTGACATTATTTAATGTTAGTGTTAAATTATATTATAAATTTGTTTTTATCCATTTAAATCATAAAAAAAGGAGGAATAAATTGGAAGAAAAAATAAAATTAGCCAAAATATTCTATTCCAGAGAATGTGGCGGTTGCAGTGCCCAGGCAGAAGGAATAAAGATAAGGGTTGACGGCAAAAATCCAGCGGAGTGCATCGGCCGTCTCGTCATGTTATATCCAGAATTTTTTCAAATTTCAATAGAAGAAATTAAAAAAATCGAATAAAAAAAACTCACCCGCCCCCGACCAAATGTCTGGGGCTTTTTTTATTTTTGTCTTAAGTGTCTTTATTGTCATTTCGAGCGTGCTTTTTTGTCTTCCCGAGCGATAGCCGAGGGATCTATAATACTTTTTAAGACAAACAACGCTTTTATTATTTTTCATGCATTATAGATTTCTCGACTTCGCTCGAAATGACAAAAAGTGAGTCGAAATGACAAAAGATTTTTAATTCGTAATTGAATACCGTAGGTACGCTTCCATAAACCCATCCAAATCCCCGTCCAAAACTTTGTCGATCTCTTGCGTCTCGTGCTTGGTCCGATGATCCTTGACCATTTTGTAAGGTTGCATCACATAGGACCTGATCTGCTTACCCCACTCGGCTTTTTGCGCTTCGCCTCGCACTTTGAGTTCTTCCACTTCTTTTTTTTCTAGTTCCAGTTTGAATAATTTGGCTTTGAGTATTTTGAGGGCTGTCTCTTTGTTCTGATGTTGACTGCGCTCATTCTGACAAGTTATCACGATCCCAGTTGGAATATGGCGTATTCGCACGGCAGAGTCGGTAGTGTTCACGCCCTGTCCCCCCGGCCCTGATGATTTGTAAACGTCAATCTCAATTTCAGAATCTTTAATATCCAAATCCTCCGCCTCCGGTAATTCTGGAATCACTTCGACCAACGCAAATGAAGTATGACGCATCGCCTCGGAATCAAAAGGCGAAATGCGCACCAAGCGATGCACACCCGACTCACTCTTCATATAACCATAAGCCCAGCGACCACGCACTTGATATGTCACACTCTTTAAGCCGGCTTCTTGTCCAACTGTGCGATCAATAATTTCCATCTTCCACTTGCGTTTTTCCACAAAGCGCAAAAACATGCGCTCGAGAATCTGTGCCCAGTCCTGCGCATCCACTCCGCCGGTACCGGCATGAATAGAAATTATGCAATTGCCAGAATCATATTTACCATTAAACAAAACATAAAATTCCAATTCCTCGTATCTTTTTTTTAGCTCATCATATTGTTCATAGACCTCGCTCTCGATCGATACTTCGGTTTCCTTCTGCACCTCCTCTACCAATTCTTTCAAATCTTTTATCTCATTCTCAAGCGCTCCCCACTCCAAAACCTCTTTGTATAATGCCTCTGCTTCCTGGCTAATGCTTATGGCCCGTGCCTGGTCATCCCAAAATCCTGGCTTGTTCATTTCCAATTTCAAAGCAATCGCCTTTTCTTTTTTTTCGCTAATCCGAAGAAGACGCATGGTGGCCAACATCTGTTCTCGCAATATTTCTAGGTTTTTTAATAAGTTTTCCATAATATAAAATTATCACAAGTAACAAATATTAGCAACAAAAAAAGAATACTCTAAAACAGCATTCTTTTTTGGCGTTATTTTCTCAAATTTATATTTTCAAATCAGAATATTCTCGTAATGTTTTTAGGGTTGCTTGCACCGAAGAATTTTCGGTATTAAGTAAACTTACATCTGTATATTTCAGCGCAATTTTTGTTACCACTTCATCAGCCCATGATGGAGCCAGTACTTTCACATCCTTAAAATCAATTTCAATTTTTTCATTTAACGGAAGATCATTTAGCGTATAGGCGGTCATCGCCAAAAATGCCTCTCGACCAGCTGGACGAGAAATCAACACTTCTCCATATTTTTTTAGCTCAATTCTCATATCATTAATTTATATTTTTATCACTGCAAAACATCCATAAATATTATTCTCAGCTTCAACTACTATCATTTCATCATTCAGGTCCGCTTTGGCATTACCTGAATAAAATTCCAAATGCATTTTTTTATTTTTAATATTTTCTCTGACAAATTTTAAACCATTCCCTCTTGATTCCGGCGCCCTGCCGGAAATTCTTTCCGTAAATGCCACAGTCAAAGCCTCATCATCGCTTTTTAAGTCGGGCTTTGCTTTTTGTAATGTTTTTAAAACTCCTTGACCCCTATCAGCAATGACAACTAGTGCCGAGTCACCCGTAAAATCATAAGCAAAAAATACTCCGGGGACATCGCGCCAGTTCCCTATGTTGTGATCAAAAGAATTATTTCCAATCTCCCCGACGATAGCAGAAATTATGTACGGGTCTCCTACAAAATCAGTTTTTTCAAAAAGCGCACGCAACATCCGGTCGAATCTAGCTTGAAATATATCACGTGTTTGACAATAGCATTCACTTTTAACATCAACATTTTGAGGTGTCGATGAAATCCACTCATTTGCCAATTTTTCCAAATCATTAATCATAACCAAACTATACTAAAAATATGTGCTAAAGTCAACTTTTTTTTAGGCTTTACATCCTCAGTTCGTGCAGATTTTGCGCGCACTTAAGTCAAAACTATAACGTAAACAATAAGACTCTACAACAAATCCCCAATCTCCGAAAGTTTATTTGTAGCCACCTTGGTATAAATCTGTGTAGTCTCGAGTCGCGCGTGACCAAGTAGTGATTGAATATAGCGAATACTCACTCCGTTCTCGAGTAGATGCGTGGCAAAAGTATGGCGCAAGGTGTGAGCGCTAACACTTTTGGCAATTCCGGCCGTCATAGCAGCCCCGCAAACTACTTTTTGGGCAGTGCGCGTACACATTTTTTGTCCGGCGCAAAAATTTTCAAACAAAAAGCAAAGAGGTGTATAGTCAAGTAGATACATGGAAATATTTTCAAGCACAGTCTGTGACACAATCGTAACTCTATCCTTGCTCCCCTTCCCCTGTCTAATATTAATAATTTTACGATCAAAATCAATATCTTTTATTTCAAGATTAATGAGCTCACTCACTCGCATGCCCGAACAATACAAAATCTGAATCATTAGTTTATGTTTGAGATTATCTTCAACATCAATCATCCGCGCAATCTCCGCCCTGGATAATACCGTCGGCAATTTCTTCTCCGCCTTTGGTCTTTTGATGCCCGTCAAGTCATTAAAAAACTTCCGGTGCATTATTTGCGAATAATAAAACTTGAGCGCATTGATTGCCAAATTGATAGTCGAGCTCGAACGACCAGAAGAAAACAAATAGTCTAAATAGTTTTTGATATCCTGACCACAAACATCTCGAGGCGACTTCAAAATAAACCGCAAAAACTCCTCATTATAAAAAATATAAGCCTTGATAGATTTAGCACTAAGATTGCGCAATCGCATCTCTTGTGCTAACATAATAATAGGATCTTTGCTCGGATAAAGCGTATTTCCATTCATACCCCCATTTGATTAGAAATTTATACAATAATTTTAACTATTTTTTAACAAAATAACAATAGGTTCGCATATAACTTGTTATACGCAATTCATAAAATATTTTCTTTTTAGTAGGATTTTTGATAGGCAATAAGGAAAATTTGAATTAGATTTTTTAAAAATTAAAAGGGGGAAAAAGAGTTCGCTAGCGCTCAAAAATAAAAAAACTTAAAATCTAAATTATAAGTAAATAATTATAATTAATTAATAAAATTATGAGCATGGAAAAAATGGAAATGTTTAATTTCAATGTAGATAATAATACAGAGTCTGAA
>JBBRXK010000045.1:0-7486 GCA_038248465.1 Patescibacteria group bacterium
CATTCAGATAAATATTTTCATATTTCAATGATCGCCAGAATCTTTCGGTAAAAATATTATCCATACATCTTCCGCGTCCGTCCATACTGATGGATATATTATTTTCTTCCAGTATACCAACATAATCCTTATCTGTAAATTGCACCCCTTGGTCAGAATTGTGAAATTCTGGCAGATTGATATTTAGTGCTAAATTTAACGCATCAATACAGAAACCCGTTTCCATCGTTACTGATAATTTCCAACTCAGGATATAGCGAGAAAACCAATCAATGATTACGGTCAGATAGATAAATCCACATTTCAATCTGATGTAAGTGATATGAGTTCCCCAGACGTGATTTGGACGTTTGATTATTAAATCTTTCAATAAATATGGATATTTTTTATGAGCTTCATTGCCTTGCTGGTATTGGGCTTCTTTTTGGGATAAATTGCTTCCAGACCCATTTTTTTCATCAACAGCGTTCATTATCGGAATGTCTTTGGGATTATCTGTTGACTGGTGATAAACGCTGGAACGAGAAATGCCCAGCAGTTCAGTTTGGCGAGAAATACTGATATCGGGATTTTCTTTTTCAATCAAAGTTAATTTCTCTTGGCAGTTCAAGTCCAGATTTTTTTTCAGCCAAGCCAGCTCAATGTCGCGCTACCCGATGGTTTTGTACAATTCTTCAATCATCCTATCCTTAGTGTGATTTTCCTTTTTCCTTTTATCTGCAAAGAGTCCAATTGCTTCATCCTCGATGAGTTTTTTCCATCTGCCAATTTGTACAGGATGGACTTCGTGAGTCGAAGCTAGTTTTGATAACTGTTCACCTTTAATGGCCGCAGGGGCAATAGAGGCTTTTTGCTTTGGGGTGTATGTTTTTTTCATACTTTTATTCTAGCATATGCAACAAGTATAATTGTCTGAATTTAGGGGGACATTATAGTCTCCCCGGACCGCCACTCGAGCAACCAGCACCACCACTAAGGTAGTGGCATTCAAAAGCATTTGCGCCTTCAACATGGTCCGTGGTTATTGCCCCACCCGTTTCATCGTACCAACCGCGTGAAGCAAAATTGGTATTTTCGAAGCCTTCCGAAAAAAGAGTCACGGCCGAGGCGGAAAATGGCAAAAGCAAAATTACGATGAGAAAGAAATTTAATTTTAGAAAATATTTTTTCATTTTTTTCTACCTACATCGATATGTATATAATTTTATAAAACGCTTAGCGGTCCAATTGGTTTTATTCTCATTCACCATATTTGTCCCGCTAATCGTCAGTGTCTGCCCTGTTGCGATCGTCCCACTGACACTGGAAATCGTGGGCGTTGCGACAAAAGTTATTTCTGTAAAATAAAAAAATCATTGAGCTAAAAAATATTATTTTTTTGTACTTAAATTTATTCATTGTTTTGAAAAAGTTATTGCACCGATAATCCGGTCGGACTTCCCGGGGCAAAAGTATCAAGACTTTCAAGCGGATCGCTTTCTGCTTTTGTGGTTGCTATGACCAAATCATCAATGTCAAAATATTGCCACGACGAAGGATATGGTGTCTCAAATGAGTTACCGAATGGAAAATGTTGAATCAAATTGTTTCCGGTGCCGATCGTTGCAGACGTAGAGGGCATGTTTGCTACACCCGTTTTGTTATATGTCTGAACACCATCTAACCAGTAGGTTACAGTTCTAGTTGACAAATTGATATAGAGTTGATGTGCATGCCATTCCCCGTTATGCCAGATTGCTTTGGGTGCAAGATCTTGTTCCAAGCAGTCAGGCCCACCGCTATTCGGACACATGCGAAGATTTCCTCCAGAAAAGTTAAAATAAATCTCACCGCCATCCGAAGTATTATAACGAAACATTTTTTGCCCCTCATTTTGGAAGACAAATGAGGTCGGTACTTTCATGTACCACCGGAAATATAGCGCACTGTGGGATCCATTAACTCGCCTAAGACCCAGCGATCCGTAATAACCGTTCCCAGCCCAGGTCGATCCATTGCGCCAAGTCTTTAATGACTTCCCTCCCCCACCACGACCAGGGCTCTTTACCTCTGTTGGACTGTGCGTGACACCACCAACGGTAACAGCGCTAATATTGCCAGTTGACCCACAACTATCGCACCAAGGTGAAGGGGGAACTTGATCGGCATAAAAATCAGGCCAAGAATCAAAATTTTCTTCCAAAACAATTTCTGCTGATGCATTAATTGGAATAAGTGCTACTAGGAATAATAATATTTGTATTGTTTTTTTCATTTTATTTTTTAGAAAGTAATTTGATTTATTTTAATTATAACATAAATTTTAAGAAAAATAAAGGTTTTTTTGCAAAACAAAACAGCTATCATGGCGATAGCTGTTTTGTAGTTTTCTATGAAAAATATACTAATCCATCTTGTCAAAATCGGCATTGGAAATACCCAAACCAAGATTGCGCATTACGGAAAACGCATCCTGCGGTCTGCCCAAAAAGTATCTCTTGCCGTCCGCCGGATTTACATACCAAGCCTCGCCCTTTGCTTCAACTTGCAAAAAAATCACGCCTTTCTTTTTATTACTAAATTCATCATCCAGTTTTAGTTTTATGCCTTTGCCTTTCGGAGAATAGCCGTTTGCGAGTTCTTGTTTGTCATCATAGCCATCGCCATCGCTGTCTTTTTTTGCCTTGTCTGTGCCGATAGCGTCTTCAAAACTATCCGGCAGTCCATCACTATCGCTATCCTTGCCTTGCAAATTAGCAAGTCCTACGGGTATGCGCTCTAGATCACTATTTTTTATACCTTTGCCTTGGCTACGCATTACCGAAAAGGCATCGTCTGGTTTGCCTAAAAAATACATGTTTTCCGTCTCTGGGTGTATATAGTAGGCTTTGCCTGCATCCCCCACCTTGATCATAATTTTACCCTTTAGCCTTTTGTACATTGTCTCATCCTTCACTTTTATCTCCACGCTCACTGTATCTCCTATCGACACATTCAAATCGCCAGCTGAAACATTTACTCCATCACTATCAATGCTTACACCCAAACCATCGGTTAGTACGTCAACGCTTCCATCCCCGATTGATGCGCCCAAGCCAGGATCCGTAAATATTCCTTTGCCAGCATCATCAACAGTATTATTATAAGACAATATGTCTTCACTGATAGTCGCGGCCACATAATCTTTAATCTTGAAACCATCAAAAAGCTGTTTTATTTCAGCGTCATAAGCCGAGAATTCAATATTGCCTATCAACATCAAAGTTATGGTATATTTGTAATCTCCGTTGTATATACTATAGTCCCGTCCTTTTAGACTCACTCCCTGCTTATTACTCAGCCATGACTCTATCATTATGGCATTATTTACATTGCCAATACTAAAATAGGACTTCGCATTTTTTATCTCATATTTAACGTCCATCATACTCAGCATGGATTTAGCCCCATCGATTTCCTGAATCGCCAATTCGTATAATTCATTATTGGTTAATTCTTTACTTTCTGCATCTAGTTTTTCAATACCTATAGCACCAATCAGGGATTTTGTCTTTTTATCAACAAAACCTAAAGGCGTCGCTAAAGATTCATTTTTAGTGGCTGTCCATTTTCCACCCACAAAATCAAAGCTAAAACCAAATTTATCGCTAGTATAGCTTGTTAAATTTTGATAATTTGGTGTATAGTCGCCAAGAACTATAGAATTAATCATTCCATCTATCTTTGTCTTATCTTTGTCATTTTTTCCATAATTATAATTCAAGAATATCATGTGATTGCCACTGGCCACAATATATTCTTTGTCTACCTGGCCTGAATAACTATAGGAAATCATCTTGCCTGGTTTGCCACCTATACTAACATTCTCACTCTTCATTATATTTATTAGAGGTAACATATTAAGAGAATTGGCCTTGAAGGCTTGATCTATATATGAGACATCGACTGGATATTCATATTTGATAATTTGCATGCTTAGGTAGCCTGAATCTTCATCATCTTCGTCTTCTACTACAAGAGATGCTTCAGAGTAATACTGAAAAACCCAAGTGCTTGGCTTTGTTATTTTTATAGAAGGGTATGAAATATTAAAGACATCAGTAGCCTTTAGCTCTTTTTCCTTCTTTGTAAAATCTGACAAGCGCATTTCCAAGCTACTAGCTACCGCGCCTTTGCTCTTATTATTGTTAATCCAACTAGTGATTGAAACAATATCAACCAAGTAGCCAACACTACCAAGCATATCCGAGCGACCACTGGTTGGTATGCCAACGATTTTACCATTGTTGTCAATGCCTGCGCCACCTGAATTACCAAAAGACATATCTGCATCAGTCTTTATCCAATCCAAATTATATTTACTGGATTTACCACTAACTACTCCCTGAGAAATGGTTATGGTTTCTCCACCAATTCCTGGATAACCAAAAACTTTCAAAGTATCTCCTGAGTTGATCGAAGTAGCAGCCGTGGTGAGATAAGAAAAGCTACTCAAGCCGTTTAAATCATTTATTTTTTGAATTTTCAGTAAAGCGACATCCAAATCCTTGTCGCTAGCAATAAATCTAGCCGTGTATGAGCAGTCTGGTTCTTTGTCGCGATCAGCAGTAACACAAATCTGATAGGCAACATTCTTGACGCTATCATCCAATTCCTCTGTCTCGGTAACCACATGATAATTGGTTAATACCAAACCGCTAGAATCAATTATCGAGCCAGATCCACTGGAAACCTTTTGTAACATACCACTTTCATCCAATGTAAACAAATAAATTTTTACAATACCTTTATAGGCGTTACTCGCATCGAGAACACTCTCGGCTGCATTGGCATATAGAGTTGGCAAAACCAAAAAAATACCCAGAATTAGATAGACTATTTTTCTCATAATAAAATTTAATTAATTAATAAATTTATAATACCACAAATCGGACTTATGGGCAAACAAAAAAACAGAAAAATTTATCTCTGTTTTATCAATTCTATTTTAATATAATTAAAAGAGGCTCTAACTGCAATTAATAAAGCTTCTTATAATCTTTGGCTAACCGCACGAGCGGTGTCGAATGCTTAATCAATAACTTTCCTGCGGTGCGTAATCAAATAATATACAGAAATAAAAAGGACCGTTGTTAGTACTCCCAGCAAATTTAAAGTCAAATCATTGGCTGTGTCTGTGCCGAGCCCGGACCTGTTGGTGTGAAAAAAAACATCTTCCATATATTCCTCAACTTCATAAATCGCCCCCATGCTGAGTGCGGAAGTTGAAGCCAAAAATAAAGCGAGCTTCAATCTCCCCTCTTTAAAAAGCAAACTATACTTGAACTTATCAATCCAAAAAGCGTTTATTACAGCAAACAATGTAAAAGCCATAATTGCGCTGACGGAATAATGAACCAATTGGTCCCACCAAACAAAATTGCCATAAAGGTGAAAAAAATCACCAGCAGCATCCAGGCCCAAGGCGGTGGTCACAATTATCCAAACCGAAAAATGTAAATAATGACCTTTTTTCTTCCGGTATTGATAGGCCGTTATTTCTAATAATGTAAAAATAACGGACGAAGTAATGACTAAACCAAGCCAGGTAAACTGCGTATTGAACTGTAAAATTTTCAAAAAATTTAAAATTTCAAAAAGTATTAAGCCCAAAAACAAAAAGCGAGCAAAATTTATAACCATTAACTCCTTTTTTTCTTCCCCGTTTTTATCAAAAAAAATTTTCATACACAGCTGTTTATTTAATAATATTTTCATTTTATCACAATATTGTATTTTTGTCATTTGACCAATATCTCAATTTTCCCTATTCGCATTTAAAAACAATAAAATGTGATATTAATAGAATAAAACAATGCATTCAAAAATACCTACTTTAAGTTATGTTTTCGCAATAATCATTTCTGCGTTACGACCTTTCTGGGCTCAAGCATGATTTCTTTATCAACTCCTACATAAATCTACTATCATAAGCCCAGTGAAGCACTGCCTGCCTTTGTCTTGGTCGACAACCCCAATCACCTTGCAGACAAGCATTTTGGATAGCTGATATGTGCCGCCTCATATTTCGCCATCTTTTTATTTGGCGAAGATCATCTTCGTGTCTTCTTCCTAGGTAATATCTACAGTACCACTGAAACCAGCCTCTCGGGTCATCTGGATGTATCCAGTCTTTGCGCCTCCACTCTGCCAAAGATTGGCTAGCATTTACTTTGAAAAAGTTAAGACTTTTATCTCGCTTATCGCTTGCCAACCTGGCATCGAGAAACCAGGCAACTGGAAATTCATTTGTACAATCGCGCATATACACTCCACCAAATACTCCTAGCCGAAGCATCTCTTTTGGTGTAAGCTCTGGCTTAAAATCATTATGAAAATTATCTCCCTCTACTTCACTCAATTTATAGGAATAATTTTTTTGCATTTTATCTTTTACAATCACAAGTCTTGCCATATTTTTTATTCTTTTTTAATTGTCATTTGTAAGTCATCCAGATATCCTGACTGAAATCCAACCTCACAATACACAAAATAATAATACCACTTTCTGTAAAACTCCTCGTCAAAACCAAGTGCCAAAACTTCAGATTTCTTGGCTTGCATATTTGTAGCCCAACAATTTAAAGTCTTCGCATAATCTAATCCAATCGCTTCCGTGTCTCCTATATGTAAATCATTGTATCGGGCAATCTCACTCTTTATTTGATCTAGAGAAATAAGCTCGCCTCCTGGGAATATATATTTTTTTATGTAGTTATTATTACTAAGATATTTTTCAAAACCTATACCAGGAATTGTGATAAACTGAAAACACATTTTCCCGCCATTTTTTAACAACTGGTGACACTTAGACAAAAACAGTGGCACAAAAGCAGACCCGAGCGCCTCCATCATCTCGATAGATACAATTTTGTCATATTCCCCCTCCAAATCCCTATAATCCTTTAGCTCAATCTTTATCTTATCCGCTAAACCAGCTGTCCTTATCCGCTCTTTCGCTAATCTGTATTGCTCATCTGATATTGTAACACTTGTAATCTGACAAGCATAATTTTTGGCGGCGTAAATAGAAAAACCACCCCAACCGCTACCTATCTCGAGTACATGGTCAGTATCTTTTAGATTTATTTTTTCACAAATTTTTTTATATTTGTTTTCCTGAGCTATTTCGAGATCATCGCTATTGTCAAACACGGCCGATGAATAAGTCATAGTTTCATCAAGCCACAATTTGTAAAAATCATTCGACACATCGTAATGCTTTTTTATATTTGCTTTGCTCCCCTTGCGCGTGTTTTTGTTTAGCGCGTGAAGTGCTCTTGAGAATATTCTGGCAATATCAAAAAAGAAATAATTTTTATCGTCTTCAAAACTTGGTAACTTATCTTTGTTTTGCACAAACCACAGCAGTAAATTTTTCAAATCACTTGCTTCAAAGTATTGCAAAAAATACGCCTCCCCCAAACCAATATCACCAAAAAGAATTATTTTTTGAAAAAATTTATCA
>JBBRXK010000046.1:0-7282 GCA_038248465.1 Patescibacteria group bacterium
CGGCGCCACGCTGACGCTTGGCGGGACTCACCGAGACCGCCTTTTTGCCGCTTGCCTTATTTTCTTTTTCGGGAATAACTAATACTTGTCCCAGAAAAATCCAGCCTTGCGGATGTTTAATTTTATTAGCGTCGCGAAGGCTCCGCCAATTAACACCAAATTGCTTCGCAACTTTGGGGAGAGTGTCCCCTGATTGCACTGTATAGGTTTCAGCCATTGCACTTGTAGTCAATGAGATTCCCAGTACAGCCAACAAAACAAATATTAATCGTTTCATGTGGCCCTCCAAATTTTTTTTGTCTCTCCCCCGTTGTAATTACCAGGGGAGAAATTGTTTATTGCCGAGACTGCTTGTAGTGCAGAATCATAGCGGCGCCTTGGCTAGCTGTCAACGTTCTATCCATATACCCAGGTTTGTTCAAATCATCCTTCCAAAACTTGGTCGGAATTTGAAAAACCTTGGTAATGAGCATACTCACGCCATACTGTTCGGGCGTCCACAACGGAAACGTGATAACGCCGTACCAGTCATCAGTCAAAAGTGACATCATTTTCTCTTGAAAAGACTGATCATTGAGAAGAATTTTTGCCTGCTCCTCACTCAGGTTTATGCCGACCGGAATATCATATGCTTTTAGATAATCATCTCTGACTTTCAAAGCTTCTTTCCAGTTTTCTTCGGCTGCCTTCTTGAATGGATCAAGGAGAGACATAAGATCTTCATACTGCTTTGTCCCTTTAACGGCCTCAATCGTGTTCATGCTTCCAATCGGCTTAACAACATCAGGAAAATTCTCCGGTTTAACTTTTGTCAAGTTTGGCACATACGCCATTTTCTTGCTGTCTGCGCTATAAATGCGCTTACCAGCATGGTCTGTCAAAAATCCAGTATGGTTCTTGATGTTCTCAAGTTTTTCTGGAATATAGACCAGAAGTACCTGTTGCTCTTTTGACAGCTCAAAACGAATCGCCATCAACTTCTTGGCCTCATTAATGTCTTTTTGCCCTGGGGCGCAAAGATAAAAGGGCCAAGTTGTAGAATTTGGAACTCCGAAATCCGGGTAAAACGCTGTGTCCGATAAATCCAGATGGGCATTCAAGGCCAAGCGAATCACCGTAATGTTGTCCGGCATCTTGCTCGAGAAATCTGGAGCAGAATGCATTTCGAGCGCTTGCATCGCCATATTGCCTGCACACCCACTCAGAGCAAACAGCATCACCACAACTGCAAAAATACTTTTCATCAAATTCATTGTCTTCATAGCCTTCTCCTATCAAGATATTTTCTCGATTATTTTTTTGGAAACCAGATTATTCATCTGTTCCTCATATTCCTCTTTTTCCAGACAACCTTTAAGCGATTTAATCATCGCTCGCTCATCCAGCCGAAAAATTGGCATCCCGCTTATAGATATAAACGGGGAATAGTAGCCAGAAATTCCTTCTGGATTTGTTCCTTGCTCGCAAGCAAGTTCATAAAGACCGCTAGCACTTGCGATCGAAAATTTTCGATACTTACCAGATCGAGTTGCTTTACCCAAATCGGTAATCACTACATGATCACTTTGCGTTTCGGAAATAGGCGATTGTTTCTGTTTTTTTCGCAATCGGAAAAGCAATAGACTGATCAGAGTGCAAAGCATGACGCCAAAAAACATCAACTGAAAAGACAATGCCCTTCCCAATAAGTCATTTTTGTTTTTCACCTCGCTTGCTATGCCAGTGTTCATTAGCGGCTTAGCTTTTTCTAGGGCGCTTGTCCAGATTTCAATAAGCACAAAGCGTTTATTGATCTCGACTTCATTGGCTATAAAAATAAAAGCCTTTGATTCAACAATCTGGATTTCGGGCTGAATTTCGCGTAGCGCCTTGGCGACTGCCGCTAAACGCGCTTCGCTAATTCTTTTATTAGCCTCTTCACTCCCGGAACTGTCCGCATGAGCAAAAACCTTTAGCGATAACTCCTGGTACAAAGAAACACGGCCAAGTCCATCAAAGATCTGCTTATTCATGTCGTTTGTAATTGTAGAAGTGCCAAGCGCAAACTCCCCGACGTAAATCTTGCCAACGAGTTGCGGCTCTGCTTTAACTTCTACAAATATGCCCAGATACAAAAATGCAATTATCAACGGTACTATCAATTTTCCCATCTTCGCTCCTTTGTGCATTTGCACATTTTTTTGTTTGGCGCCCACTTGGGCGCGATTTGAATGAATTTTAAATTGTCAAAGTCCATTCCCCGCTTAGTCCTTGGCTCCTTGCCAAAAACCAAACAAGCCAAAAGAGTTGTTAACCCCTTTGGTCTGGTTGGTTTATGATATTTTCCATGTTCCCTGTTATTTCAAAGTTCTGATTTTGATAATTTTGCATTTTTTTTACTTCTACTTCTTCATCAACAATAGGTAAATCTACCGGTGGGTTCATGTCGCGTCGATAATTTTGCTCGACATAAACACTCTTGTTTGTGTTATCTGGCATTGCTTGACCTTGCTTGGTGTTTGTATTTTGCGTATTATAATTATCAGGAGTGCTATGGTATTGCCTAGGTGTTGGTGACAAATGTAAATTGTATCTGGTTTCCGGAAACAAATACACATAGGTCATACTAACTAGCAAGCCAAAGGCAAGGGCAAAGCCGATATTGATAAAAATATTGGGCTGAATCGGATTATCTGATGTAACTGGCTGTTCGATTATTTTGATTTTCACAGCATCACCAAATCCATGATACAGCTGATGCTTATTTATCAAGACAAAATCAATCGCCTGATTAATCTGGTCTACCTGCACTCTATTATTGTTATATACTTTAATAGAAATAATTCCATTTGCGTCTGAAGAAACTTTCACTGTTTTTTTCCACATTCGCATCTGCTTGTCTCCCGATTCCGGAAAATAGTTTTTGTTTATATTAAAACCTGCGTTAAGCGTCTCGCGAAAAAAAGAATTAGCTAAAATCACTTGCGTCAACAAACTTGATACATACTCATTGGATTTTGAAATCTGGTACGGATCTATTCCGGCCGGCAATTCTTGAATCACCAACAACTTTGATTCGGAGGAATATTTTTGTGGTTGCACAAAGGTAAAGGCCACCGCAAGCAAAATAAATAAAAGCATGACAGTTAATATCGTCTGTTTTTTATTTTTTAGAATTTTTATAAATTCACCGAGTTCCATATTGTTATATTTTTTTAAGCATAATAATAGTGTCCATAAGAATCTTTTAATCTATCATATTTCGTTGTTTTTGTCAAGGCGCGAAAAATCTCCCAAAACAAAAAAACTGTATAAAAATAGTACAGTCTTTTTTTGTATATTTTTAGCCAAGTTTTCTATTTTTTGTACAATGGATTCATGTTCCGTAACTTCTCGACAATCGGTGGTATTTTCTTGATTGCATAATCAATTTCTTCTTTTGTATTGTTTTTACCAAGACTAAAACGGACAGAATTATGGGCAATTTCCTTATTGATACCCATGGCAATCAGCACATGTGATGCCTTGAGACTGCCCGAGGCGCACGCCGAACCAGTCGAGACCGCAATCCCCTCCATATCGAGAAGCATGAGAATCGCTTCACCTTCAACGCCAAGGAAAGAGAAGTGGGCATGGGCGGGGGTGGAAATCTCTCGGTCAGTATTCAGAATTACATTGGGTACATTTTTTTGGATGCCTTTTACCAACAAGTCTCGCAATTTTGCGATTTTCAAATTTTCTTTTTCTCTGGTTTTTTCATCGAGTAATGATAGAGCCGCACCAAGTCCGACAATTCCTGTCACGTTCATAGTGCCACTGCGCATATTCCATTCGTGATGACCACCACGCTGTAGTGCCAACATGGGAACTTTGGAATTTTTATAGAGCAGCCCCACTCCTTTGGGTCCATAGATTTTGTGCGCGGACATCGACAACATATCTACATAGTTCCATTTCACATCCTGATTAAAAAAATTTACACCCTGAGTGGCATCAACATGAAAAAATATTTCCTGCGGACGCTCGCCTCGGTCTTTTACTCCGAGCTTCTTCCAATCTCTTTCACGAGTCTCGTTGTGTTTTTTTATAATCTTGCCAATCTCGCGAATCGGCATCACGGCACCAACTTCGCTATTGACGTGCATTATCGAAACCAGTACAGTGTTTTCTTTTATTTTACTTTTGAAATCTTCAATGTCCACTACTCCGTTGGATTTCACATTTACATGATCTACTTCTATCCCCTCGCCTTCGAGCTCCATGAATGGTTCAAGTACGGCATCGTGTTCCACGATAGATGTTATCACATGCGGATTTTTGACTCCCTGCTTTTTTAGCGCCTTCATCACGCCTTTGATTGCCAGGTTGTCCGATTCGGTGGCACCTGAGGTAAAAATAATTTCTTTTTCACTGCAATTAAAAAATTCCGCGGCCTGTCGACGGGCTAGATCTACTCCCACAATCGCTTCTTGTCCAAAAGTGTGGATAGAGGAAGCATTGCCAAATTTCTCCGTGAAATAGGGAAGTATTGTTGCAAGCACCCACCTGTCGAGAGGCGTCGTTGCGCTGTGATCGAAGTATATTTTTTTCATACCTTTATTGTTTAAGTTTTCATTGATTGATAAGTATCTATTGAATTTCCTAATTGGGATTCTTAAGATTCTTGAGACCTTTGGGATGTTTGAGGTATTTATCCATTCGAATCCCAAACATCTTAAAAGTCCCAAAAATCACAATTAAACTATTACACGCTCACCACTTCCTTCACCTCGGGTATCGCCTTCTTAATTTCTGCTTCGATTCCTTGCTTGAGGGTCACTTGTGCCATTGGACAACCCGAGCACATGCCCATGAGTTGCACCTGCACGGTACCTGTTTTTTCGTCCCAAGCCACAAACTCAACATCGCCACCATCGGCTTGCAACATTGGTCGAATTTTATCCAAAGCCTTTTTAATTTCCTCACTAGTTTTGTTGTTCATATTTTTTTGAATAATTAATAAATACTTTTGTTTAAATTTTGCATTTTTTTAAAACCCCACACTTCCGTTTTACTATCCCACGCTTCTTTTTTGTCTTCCCGAGCTTCTTATTTGCTATCCCACGCTTCTTTTTTTGTCATTTCGCGCATTTTTTTGTCATCCCAAGCGGAGCCGATGGATCTATAATATGTGGCAGATAAACAAAATATTTTATTCATCTGTTATGCATTATAGATTTCTCGGCTCCGCTTGGGATGACAAAAAAATGCGCGAAATGACAAAAAGTAGTTGGGATGACAAAATATAGAGCTTTTATTTTTTCCCTCGATATCCTGCAATCGCCTGATGAAGAGCATCGACACCCAGCATCGAACAGTGAATCTTGGTATCTGGAAGTCCGCCCAAATCTTTTACAATATCATTCTTCGTCATCGCCATCGCCTCGTCGAGGGTCATTCCCTTGGCCATGTCCGTCAATGCCGATGAGACTGCAATAGCTGCCGCACAACCAAGTGTTTCAAATTTTATATCACTGATTTTATTATCATTTATTTTTAAATAAATTTTCATTACATCGCCACAAACCGCATTACCCTCTTGACCCACCGCATCAGCGTCGGTCATTGAGCCTTGATTGTGTGGGTTTTTGAAATGATCGAGAACCTTTTGTGTATACATATATTTTATTTATTTTTAAATTCTTTTTTATTTAAGTGGTAATTTCTGCTTCGGCCTTGTACACTTGATTATTCAATGCGGAATCCAGTCTAGTAAATATGGACTGGTGTCCCGATATCGGTGAGATCATAAATCTTTTTTGCTACGGTGGTCCCTAGTCTGACACAACCATGCGAGACGGGTTTTCCTAGATGATTTTCCCCTTCGCGATACCCATTGGGCCAAATAGGCAATTCGTGAATCCCATATTTCCCACCAGGAGTAAAAGCCATCCAGTACGGCATCCATAGTCCGTAAGATGACCAAGCCCTGAGGCTTTTGTTCTCAATTTTGAATTCGCCTTTTGGTGTTGTATCAAAAACTCCGCTAGAAACAGGTGCATCAAAAATGAGCACGCCTCCTAAAAAATAAAACAATCTTTGTGTATAGATGCTAATGTCTATTCTTTGCGCCAGCTTTTCATTGCCCTTCTTGTTCGGATTCAATCCCTTGCTTATTTCCGCTCCGTCCGAAAAACCATCGCCATCAGTATCGGCATTTTTCAAATCGGTATGAAAATTGAGTTCCATGCGATCAGATAACCCGTCTTTGTCATAATCACAATCTTCCAACTTGAGGGCTTTTGCGTTCAATGGCGAATAGCCAGTGCGAAGCTCAAGTCCATCACTATAACCATCGCCATCGGTATCAAATTTATTTTTATCCGTTTTATAAATCAGTTCTTCGTCAACGTCCGGCACACCGTCCTTATCTATATCAAGCAAGGTATTAGCCTTGGCGCTATTGTCTATTACTCCCAAAACAATAAAAAAAATCAAAAGCAAAGATAATTTGAATGTAACAACTTTAGTTATTTTTTCCACTGTTTTGTTTTTAAAATAAAAGCTAAAAGCAATTTGCCAAGTCCGCCATGGAAATTCCTAAAATAAAATTTAAATTAAATCAGACAATTTAATTTTTTCCAAAGTATTAACTACGGCCAACTGCACTTTGACCAAAACTTTTGGCACTTCGCAATAGACACTAGCACGACACTGGATTTGACCATCTTTTTTAATACAACGAAATGGGCTGACTTCTCCCTCGAGGGCTTGCACAATATCTAGAGCAGTGATTTTCTGAGGGTCATCGAGCAAGGCATAACCACCACTCGCGCCCTTCTCTGCTTTTACGAGATTGGCTTTTTTTAGTTTGGCAAAAATGCGCTCAAGATAGGCTAGCGAAATATTTTCATTTTTGGAAATGCTTGCCAGCGACGTACTGCCATTCTGATAATTCCGAGCCAAGCTTGTCATGGCGCGCAGTCCGTAAGTCGTGCGGGTAGAAAATTTCATAGTTATTATTATTTCGCTTCCAAATATTTTATATCCGACCATTCTTGTCGGTATTAACACTTTAGCATATTTGATTTTTTTGTCAAATAATAAAATAGACCCGAATTTACTTGCGTAAATCGGGTCTAGTGAAAATTAATGGCTCTGAATTACGAGCCATTCTGGTGGTTTATCCACCAGATTTTTTGATTTCGCTATTTTTTTCCAATATTTTTCAGCCAAATCCGCAGATAATAGATCAGCTGACAAATCGCCCAATTGTTTGGCCGAGGCGATCATTCTTGGTTCGCCTACTGCAAAAAGCCAGTAG
>JBBRXK010000047.1:0-7172 GCA_038248465.1 Patescibacteria group bacterium
AAAACTGGACAAAATTTTATTTAGCTAAAGATTTAGTGAATCCTATAGCGGAAACAGTAGTGCCAGCAAGTGGAAATTTACGTGTTATTGCCATTATTAAAGTGCCTATGGATATTGAAAATGGTCAGTATGAGGGGATACTCAGTGTGAAAAATATTCCCAAAAACGATATTGAAAAAACTGAAACTGGCTCTAATGTTGTCCAAAAAATTGACAGACAGGTTCTTGTAACTATAAGTGATAAAGAGCTAATAGATATAAAAAATACCTCTGTTATCCCTAATAAATTTGATATTGATGTGAATGAGCCCTTGAGCATAAGGGTTATTTTTGATAATGAAGGCAATATCAGACTAAGTCCTCAGATCAGAATAAAAATTAAAAAGGACGACAAGACTGTTCATGATTTGATTTATCCTTATCCCGAAGGCAAGGAAGCAGTAAATTCAAAGTCGCAACTAGAAATTGAACCAATAATTATCCAAACCTTGGGATGGGAAGAGGGCAAGTATAATGTTTCTCTAGATTTTAATCGTGGAGACGAAGTGATTCTAAAAAAAGATTTCAATTTTTCTATTAAAGCTACAAATGCAGAGAACAAAGATACCAAGACCGTATCAGGGAATGCTTTAAAAAGTTATTTAGGAATTGGTTTATTTGTTGCCCTTCTGATTGTTATAATAATTTGGCAGGCAGTGAAAAAAAATAAAAAATAAAATTTTAATATAAATATTATCTTAAATCTATGAAAAATCTCTCAAAAATAAAGAGAAAGGCATACAGACTTGTACAAATGTTTAGCTTGTTCGCGCTTATTTTTAATATGTCTTTATCGGGTGTATTCTTTGTTTTAACCCCACAAGCTGAGGCTCAGACCGTGGGCAAGCTTTGTACGTCTGATGTAGATGTAGTTTTAATTCTAGATCGGTCAGGCAGCATGGATGATGGCAGTGAGAGTGTTTGCGAGTGGTGGGAAATCGGCCTAGTTAGTGGCGGAGGATATGGTTGGATTCTTAATACTACATATGGGGAGGAAAAAAATTGGTGTGATGCTAAAAGCTTGCCACCTTCTCGTTTGTCTGACTATACTCCTCGCGTGAAGAGTAAATTTGATTATGCCAAACAAGCTGCGAGTGACTTCCTAGTTAATCTTGGGACAGTTGATCAGTCAGCATTGGTGTCTTATGCAGATGATGCCACTCTAGACAAGACATTGAGTTCCAACCACGCTCTGACCAATTTAGGGATGGATTTACATACTGCTACCGGGTCTACAAATATTGGTGATGCTATTCAGTTATCAAATGGAGAGCTGGGTTCATCTCGGGCAAATCCCCAGGCCGTAAAAGCAGCGATACTATTAACTGATGGGAGAGCTAATTTACCAAACGGAAACGGAAGTGGAGAGAATCCTGCTGATGTTACCTATGCCAAGAATATGGCTTTAGTAGCCAAGTCTTTAGGGTACAAGATTTTTACTATAGGTCTGGGCACTGATGTGAATGAGTCGATGCTTCAGTATATTGCGAATGAGACAGGTGGGGAGTATTACCCAGCTCCAAGCTCTGATGATTTAAAAAGTATTTATAATTCTATTACAGCTAGCATATGCGAATATGGTTCAATTTCAGGTTGTAAATATAATGATGAAAATAATGACGCGGGCTTTAAAGGAATTAACACAAACGAACCAAAGCTAAATGATGTTGAGATTCTATTAAATAATGGAGTCTCCACAACAAGTCAAAAAACAATCAATGGATGTTATAAATTTTCTGGTCTCGAAGATGGTGATTATGCAGTGTCTGAAGTCCTGACAGGTGATTGGACTCAAACCTATCCAGTGGCTGGATTTTATAATGTAACAATCGTTAACAGTAATGACGCAATTGATAAAGATTTTGCAAATTATTCTATACCAATAACACCAACCGGCACAATCCGCGGTTGCAAATGGAATGACATCGGCACTTCTAGCGTTCCAGATTCTTTGGCAAATGGTATTTGGGAAGAGGGCGAACCAAAATTATCAGGCTGGGGGATTGAGCTTTGGGATGTGAGTGGTGAGGCTCCATCTCTATACGCTAGCACTTCTACAAATTTAGAAGACAGTAGTGATGGGCAAGCGTGGGCTGGTTGTTATATGTTCACAGATCTTCCTTTTGGTTCTTATCAAGTAAAAGAAGTGCAACAAGGTGCTTGGACTCAAACCTATCCGATGGTCACTTCAACAATTTCTTCTGTACACGAAACAGTGCCTTCCGCTCATTTGATCAATTTAGGTTTGGCCAGTACATCAGTCGCCCGTGTTGATTTTGGAAATTATAAAACCCCTGTTTCTGAATACACTATTTCGGGTCATAAATATCAAGATTTTGATAATAATATATCATCAACCAATGATTGGAAAGGGATCCCTGATTGGACTATAAATCTTTTTGATGGAAAAGCTACTAGCTCAACAACGACTGACGCAAATGGATTTTTTAGCTTCTCAAATATTATAGATGGTGTTTATAATATAACAGAAGTTATCAAGGACAAGTGGAAGCAACTCCTGGCACCGTTGACCAAGATTAGCATCTCGGCTGCAAACAGCGTCGACAATAACTTTGTAAATTATTACCCGGTTTGTGGAAATGGTATTTTGGACTCCAGTGAAGAATGTGATGATGGAAACAATATTTCGGGTGATAATTGTAGCACAAGCTGTCTAAAAGAATCTAATAATGGTGGTGGCGGCGGAGGCGGCGGAGGCGGAGGTGGTCGTAGCGGTGGAGTTATTCCAATCTGTATGTTGCAGGGAAACTGTGGCGGTCCAACGTCAACATCAACATCAGTACTAACGCCAGTTTCTGGTCCAGAAGAACCACTAGTTTTGGGCGAAAAGGGTTCTCCAATATTAACAATTGTAAAAAGTATCAAAGAGAAACTCGCTAATCCGGGAGATACTTTGAATTATACAATCTTGGTAAGCAATACTGGTAACATGGACGCATTTAATGTAGTTGTGGTTGATAAGTTACCCGAAGGATTTAAATACGCGAAAGACAAAAGCAGTACTTTTTCATGGAAATTGGGGGATATAGCAGCTGGAGAGAGTAGAACTATCAATTATGAAGTTGTGGTGTCAGACCAGCTCGAGGCTGGTGTTTATACCAATACGGCTGTAGTCAGCGCTGACAACCATGATGACCTGAGCGCAACAGCCGATGTGGAGCTTATTATCCCAGTGGTATTAGCTGAAACCGGAATGAATTTTGGCGAATTAGCTTTTCTTTTTATCTTTTCTCTGGCTGCTATTTTAGGTGCTAGAAAATTAAAATTTGAACTGGGTCAATAGACCACAAACTTAAAAAGCTTATATGTAAAGAGATCTATTAATTAGTTTGACTTAGATTTTCTCTGCCTCAAGCGAATGATGCAAAGTTAGAAAATAGATGACTAAATAAAAGCAGGTTTCAATAAACCTGCTTTTTTGTTATAATTGATTTAGCTATTAATCTTTCAATTCTTCGTAGGCTTGCCTAGAGCTTATCTTGGGGGAAGAGCTTGACAAGCCTTAGGTTTCTCAGGTAAATAAATCTTCTGCTCCAGGCGGCGACCCCAAGCTTCTTCCATTTCGTATTACGCCCGACTTCTTTGATTTTTTTACGCTCGACCAAAGTGAAAATAGCAAAACATTATTTTACTAAAATAAAAAGTGCTCAGAAAGATAAGGAGCTTGCTAAAGACTAAAAATATGGAAGATAAAAAAATAGTAGAATTAAAAAAGATTAGCAAATCTTTTAAAGACGATAGCAAGGCGTCCGGCGCTTATGTTGATATTTTGAAAGACTTGGATCTTACGGTATATGAGGGTGATAAGATAGCCATAATCGGTCCATCTGGTTCTGGCAAATCTACAATCCTTTCTTTGCTTGCCGGGCTTGACGCTCCTGACAGTGGTGAGGTTATTGTTGGCGGTAAAAACATCGGCATGATTAGTGAAAAAGAGCTAGCAAAATATAGAAATTTTGAAATCGGTATAGTTTTTCAATCTTTTGAATTAATCTTGCCATTTAATGTGTATGAAAATGTTACTGCGCCGCAAGACATTGGAAACTGTTTGGACAAAGCTAGAGCGGATCAACTAATTGAGCTTGTAAGTTTAAAAAATAAAATTAATTCCGCAGTAAGCAATTTGTCGGGCGGAGAGAAACAGCGTGTCGCTATCGCCAGAGCCTTGGCCAACAACCCCAAGATACTACTGGCTGATGAGCCAACCGGGAGCCTGGATAGATTGACGTGTAAAAATGTTTTGAATGCACTTCTACAATTGGTTGACTCACAGAACAAGACTTTGATTCTAATAACACACGATGAAGAAATTGCTGCGAAGATGGATAAGATTTATTTATTGAGAGATATGAAGCTGGAATTACAATAATATGATCTTAAAATTTGGTCTAAGAATTTTAAAAAGAGAATGGGCCAAGCTTCTTTTGCCTCTTCTTTCAATGTTTATCACTGGGCTTGTTGTGTCAACTTCTTTTTTTTTGACCCAAAGCGCTGGCGGATTTATTGTAGATAAAAACAGGGAATTCATTGGTGGAGACATTGTCTTTGAATCGAATAATGATTTTAAGGAAGATGAGTTTTTGTCAAAAGTCAAAGGACAAAAATATTCCAAACAAATTACTTTTAGTGGTCTGGTGGAGTCTGGGGGAGATACTTTGAGTGTAGGGTTTAAAATTGTAGACAGTCACTTTCCGCTTTATGGAAATTTGCTAATAGCAGATGGGGTCTATCAATTCCCAAAAGAAAATGAAATATATATCGATCAATCAGTTGCGGAAAGTCTGAAATTATCCAAGGGAGATTATTTGAAATTTAATAATGCAGAGTTTTTGATAAGTGGGATAGTGGTGGCCGACCCAGAAAATATAGTATCGAGCTTTAGTTTTACGGGCCGTGTTTATTTGGCCACAGAATCGATAGCGTATGCAAATATCGACCTCAGTTTATTTCGAAAAGAATATCTGCTAAAAGTGGTGACCTCTGAAAAGCTAAAGGGCGAAGAGCTTAGGGCTTTGCAAGAATTTGGGCAAAAAAATCAAGTGAGAACAAGGCAAGATGGAGCTGCGCAGGGTGGCTTGTTTTTTGGACTTGAGACAGTCGAAAGGTTTTTAACCATTACCATCTTGATTATTTCCTTGTTGTCGCTGGTAAACATATACGCAGCCATAAATTACCTCGCCAATAGATTGCGGCGCAGTTTTGCGATTCTCGTGTCTATGGGGCTTCGATTTAATAAAATATTTCAGGTGTTGTTTTTTATTACCGCGAGCATCGTTTCTGTTGGAGCTCTGGTCGGAGTAATTGCAGGTACGGTTTTGACTATTTATATCGATAAATATGTAAATGATACGATTGCAATAAATCTAAATTTTTCAATAAATTATCCTGTGTTGGGCGCTATGTTTTTTGGGTTATTTATTACTTCTATTTTTGCCACCTTTCCGATAATGAATAGAATGCGTCAATTGTCTCCAAGGGAACTACTTAGTGCATCTGGTGAAAAATCGGAAAATATTATCAGTCTAGGTCTTTTTACGGATATTTTAATCGGGCTATTCCCGATAACTGCTTTTGCGATTTATTTTCTCGACTCTTTTTTTTATGGGTTTCTCGCTGTGCTTTGTATTGTTATCTTTTATGGCCTGGTTATGATTATGTATAGCTTGGCAATTGCGCTTCTTTATAGATATCGGGGGAAATTCTTTTTTTCTTTAAGAATGATGATCAGTCAGAAAAAATTTGACGGCTTTTTTGGCAAGATCATTTTTTCTTCACTCTTTTTGGCATTAATTTCTATTTATACGCTATCGATCTTGCGTAACTCGATAGGTGACTTTCTGGACAATAACGTTAGTCAAAGCGTGCCTAGTCTGTATGTGCTCGATGTGCAGAGTTCTCAGATAGATGATTTAAAAACAGCATTCACCGGTCCTGATGACATTAGCCTTTTTCCCAATATCCGCGCACGAATCAAAGAAATCAATGGAATAGACGTGCAAGTAGCCGTCGAAGGGGGAACAATTGAAAGAGAGCTTGGGAGAGAATTTAATTTGACTTACAGGAGTTATCTATTGCCAAGTGAAAAACTGTCCAAGGGAATATTTGATATGGAGGCTGGGGCGCAGGTATCTGTTGATGAGGGGTTTGCAAAAAGAATAAATGTGGACATAGGAAGCAGAATAGTTTTTAACATCCAGGGTTTCGATTTGGCGGTGGAAGTAACTAGCTTGCGAAGATCGGACACAAGGTCCGGCCTACCATTCTTTTATTTTATAGTGCCAGAGAAAGAACTTGCCGTGTTTCCAAAAACCTTTTTTGGTTATAGTAACAATTCTGAGATTGGTGAAGAACTAAATAGCTATCTGTCACAAAATGCGCCCAATGTCAGCGTTATCGATACAAAAATGGTTACCGATCTTGCTCGGTCGCTAATTGATATCCTTTTAATAATAATTTTAACTATCACAATACCGCCAATTATCCTCTCGGGGCTTTTGATTATTACAATTCTTATCGCTACTTCGCCAAGTAGAAAAAGAGATGGAGCAAGACTAATGGCTCTCGGCAAGACGAATTCTTTTATTAGAAATTACTTTATATCCGAATCGCTATCTAGCACTGTTCTTGCCTCCGCGGCGGCCTATATTTCGGCGTTGCTAATCGCCAACAGCATTACTATTAATTATTTGGAATTGGAAAATATTATTCTTTTTGACTTGATCTCGTTCTATATTTTCATATCCATTTGTGTTACTATAATTATAGTCTCGACTCTTATATGGCTACGGGGCAGAAAAAGCCTAAAGGACTACTTGAATTATGAAGAAAACAACTAAAATTATTTTTATCAGCTTGGGGTTTTTTATCGTCGTTGCCACGCTAATGTATATTTATCAGGCAGGACAAAGATACTCGCCAGAACCTTTTTCTGGTGCTGAGAACCAAGGCCCGCTCATTGATGGCAGTATTGATTTTCGCATTATAGCTTTTGGCGACTCATTAACTGCTGGCTATGGACTACTAGAGAGTGAGAGTTACCCCAAGATACTAGAAAAAAAACTACAAGACGCTGCTTACAATGTTGAGATTATAAATTCAGGTATCAGCGGGGA
>JBBRXK010000048.1:0-7165 GCA_038248465.1 Patescibacteria group bacterium
GCAAGCTGAACTACAAAGACTAAAAGGAAGTCTGGGCGGTTACCCGACATTACTTAGTGAGTTTAATAAAATAGCTGACAAAACTTATGCTGTTTGGAATAACACTCAAGCTGAGTTGAATGCCAAGGTTGCCGCTGGCGCTGTTGATCTTAAGAGTCTTGATCTTGGGCAGTTTAATGCTCAGGGCGGAATGGACGCTGTTATGCAGGCAGCAGGTACCCAGTTTGGTGAAGTTGCTAAAACAATTACCAAGAAAGGGAGTCATGCGAACACAGTGTTTACAAACGCTTTAGAGGGCATGGTTAATGGATACAATGCAACTAATAATACTAATAATAATGGCCTCATTCCACAGGGCGCTGCAAATGCAGGCGAGAGATCTGCCAGAACTACTCTCGCTGATTTATCTGGAAATATACAAACTGCATTTGGCGCTGATGATAACTCGAGGGAAACATATGTTCGAAGAGCGAAGAACGATCAAGTTGATCGAATGCTAACTTGGACAGGTCAGGGAGGTGCTAATAATGATCAAGCAATCCAAAATATTGGAATCACAACTACTCAGTTTAACAGATATACAAGAGCCGATCATGATGCCGCCAGAACTACAAGGCTACGAAATATATATGCCAACCAAACGCAACCACCACAGCCATAAAAAAACCACGAATTATTTATTTTAAGAATATAAAACGAACACAATGTTTAATTTTGCCAGCAATATTTCAAAAGAAGACAACATCGAATTATTCAGAGAATATATTGGTGGACTTTTGTTGTCTGTCGATAACACATTATTAAAAGATTTAAATGATGATTTGGCGGACCTATTTATTGCTCAACCATTTTTTAAAATTGATATCGAGAAGGCTCTTTATCAAAATATCGAAATTATATCAGATAAGAAATTTATTCTTGATAACAGGGAGCAGTCAGCAAGTATAAAAAATTGGTTAAATTATTTTATCAAAGGGAATGGAAGCGGGCAATTTGACAACGTGTTACTTACAAAATTTATAGCCGAATCCGAGAATACCAAATTATTAAACGAAGAAGAAAAGAAAAAGGTTACAAAATTATTAAAGGTGTATCGCAACATAAAATTCTTCCCCCAAAGTATGGAGGGGGTACCGCCAGAAAAATGGGAAATAATCCCCACCGAAAAAAAGGAAGAAGTAAATCGTGCTACCCAGATTCCCCACGACAAAAAATCTGGTCGCGAAGCCTTGCTCGAGGAGCTCAAAGGCAATATTGATGACTATGCCGAGGGGAGTCTCGAGCGGGATATACTGGCGGAGGAGAGCGAGAAGGACCGAGAGTATCACAAGCTACTACTACTCGCCAAGAAATATCCCGAAGGCAGTCTCGAGAGACGAGCGGTGGAGGAGGAGATGGGGAGAATTGGCAATTAAGAACAAACCAAATTTGTAATTTAGAATTTTAAATTTGAAAACAATTTCTAATGAATTAATTTAAGAATTTTTAAACAAATCGTACCAGCAGAAGGTTTGATTAAAAAATTGAATCTGTAAAAAATTACAAATTAAAAATTTTTTTCAAACTAAAGCTCACGCTCAAGGATGTATATAGCATATATTATTATATAGTTAAAGCATATAATCAAACCCCATGATTAATTATTTGGAAAAATACAATAACTTGCCCAAAGATTTGCGCGATAAGATTTCGGCACCACATGTAATGGAAGCCATCCATAATTTGGAAAACAGATATACGGTGTCTTTGGCGGCGCTCGTGATGCGTGTGGTTGTGAAAGATATCAAGGTGAATGAACTGCAGAATTTTTTTGTTTACAATATTGGCATCAGCGCAGACAAGGCGAGTGCCTTGGTGCAGGAATTGAAAGACGGTGTATTTTCGGAGTTCGCCAACTACATTGACTATATTAGTTCTAGCGAAGTCAAGGATGATATTTCTGAAAATTATTTTGATGATGTGCCCATCGCGACAGGACAGAATAATCCCGAGGAACTAAAATTTGAATCGGACAATGTAAGTCCCAAGACTGGTGCTGATTTTTATTTTTCTATCGAGGATGAGGATGAGGTCAGACAGCAAGCCAAAGACTTTGGCAATCTGGACAAGCGTGAACAACTAGCCAAGCAAGTAGAAGGCAAAATCGAAGATGTGATTGGGCAGATCAATGTTATTTTTTCATCGGCAGACATGTTGAACCGTTTGAAAACAATTCTCAAAACATATTTGCGGGGCGTGCGCGACAAGATGGACACAAAACTGGCGATGGAGCGTGATATCGAAAATGGCGGACTGGGACTCGAGGATGAGATGTCTGACGATATTCTCAAGATAGTTGATTCGATAAATCAATTGGAAGCGCAGCATCCAGGGAGAGTCTATGCTCCAAGGAAATTCTCGCTACCAGAAGATGCGCAAGCGAACATGGACGGATTGGCACAGACAAAAAACAGCGGTGACGTTGCGTATGATTTTTCACAATTACGCAAAAACGATCAACAAAAAAACAACGAGAACAAGAAGGAGAGCGAAGAAGATCCGCTAAAACCTTTCAAGAGTGAAATAGAAATAGAGGACGATGTTATTAGTAATGAACTGGGGAATGCCATCAAAAATTCGTTCGCGCATGAAGCAAGCAATATGGAGGTTTTGGATTATGACGAAGCGGATGGCGAAAAGAGCGGAGAAGAAAAAAATGAAGACGATGAAGACGATGAAGATGTGGAGGATCAAGACTTGAGCGAGAAAGATGAGGGTCTTGTTTTGGACCTGAGCAAACTATCTAGCCCCAACTTTGAAAAAGGGAAGCAGGCGCATGAAAAACCAGAGCCAGAAATTGATGAAGAGCAAGTGGCGGACACTTTTGCTGCCGGAATGATGGCCAAGGCCAGAAACGCCGCGCCACTCGACGCAAACTACAAAACAAATTTGCCAAAACCAAATGAAAGCTCTGGGCGAGTTCGCATGGAAGATATTAAAAAAATATCAAAAATCGGCGGACCACTAGAAGAAATTAGCTCCATGAATCTTGCCGATTTTCGGCGCATCAACAAAGATCCAGAGGTGGCTGTGGGCAGGATACTCGGAATGTTTGAGTTGCTCGAAGAAGAGAGCTATGCAAAACGTCTTGAGGGTGTGAAAGCTTGGCGACAAAGCCCGATAAACAAACTTTATTTGGCCATTGGGCAAGAAAGTATAATTAGGCAAAAAGATATAGAAACGGTAATAGCGGAGCGCCAAAAAGATAAAAAAGACTATTTGTCCAAGCAGGAATTTAATGCTATTATGGGACTTAACAAGAGTTTGCGATATTAACACACTATTACAAATTCACAAATATAACACAAATGCACGAATGTTATACCGAAATGTGAGAGAGTAGAATTTGTGATTTATTCGTGAATTCGTAATCTTACTAATTTATGCAACAATTTACCGTGCCACAATTTATTGATGTTGAAGATAAGGTTATTGGGCCGATTACGGTTCGTCAATTTATTATCATCATGGCGGCGGGGGCGCTGATTGCTATTTGTTGGAAACTATTTTATTTTAATACTTTTTTGGTCGTTGCTTTACTTATTATTTTTATTACCATTGTTGTTGCTTTTGCCAAAGTAAATGGTGTTCATTTCCATATATTTTTTATTAATTTTTTGATCACAATGTTCAAGTCCAATGTCAGAGTGTGGAATAATTCTTTTGGTAAAGAAAGTCTTCGCATTGAAACAGAGAAGGTAGCACCTAGCGAAAAAAATAAATTACCCGAAAAAAGTTTTAATTCATCGCGATTAACCGAGCTGTCGTTGATAGTGGATACACAGGGCGTATTTCGAGGAGGTGTGGGTGCGATAGATTCCACACCGACATTCACCAAGGAAGTACATTATCGGGACAATTAAGAATTAAGGGTAGTTAGAATTAAGAATTTAGGATTAGTTTCTTTGTTAAACTTAATAGAAGTGTCTGGATTAATTGAATGAGTTTGACCATAACACATTATTATAAGAAAATATAATTAATTCTTAACTGAATGGGCTATGCCAGAAAGAGGAAATTTGGCGCGAAACAAGATTCGCGCATCAACCCAACAATATCTCGATATCTTTGAAATAAAAGAGGACGTTGTTGTCTTGCGAGATGGAACACTACGAGCCGTAATCATGGTTTCGAGTATTAATTTTGCCTTGAAGAGCGAAAATGAACAGGACGCGATAATTTCGGCCTATATCAACTTTTTGAATAATATTTCTTTCCCAATTCAAATTGTCGTACAATCGCGCGAGCTAAATATTGATGCATATCTGTCGATGTTGGATGAAAGACAAAAAACACAAACCAATGAGCTTTTGAAAATTCAAACGCTGGAATATATGCACTACGTCTCTGAGCTTGTGTCGCTGAGCAAAATCATGAACAAGCGTTTTTTCATCGTTGTGCCCTACAATCCATTAGCGGACAAGGAAAAAGGTCTTGGTTCGAAATTTTTGGATATTTTGCGACCGGCGACCATCATCAAGATGAAAGAAGATAAGTTTTTGCGCTTCAAAGCTGAATTAAACAGATTGATTGAAAATGTGATGGGTGGCCTGTCTTCTATGGGTTTGCAATCAGTACAGCTTGATACTCAAGGACTGATTGAGCTATATTATGATTCCTATAATCCAAGTACATCCAATTCGCAAAAGATGGTGGATGTAAATAAATTACAAATAGCCGAAGATTGATTTTACAAATTATGTTAAATTTTCTAAATTTTAAAAAACAAAAACCAAGCACGCCAAAACCAGGAGGAGTGCCGATTGAAGCTTCTCCGGACGAGACACGTGAATACGTTGAAGAAGAAAAGGCTTATCGGCGTGGCATAGTAACCATCAAGGACTTGATCGCACCAGCAAGCATGAAAGTGAGCCCGACTTATCTCGAGCTCGGTGGCAAGTACGTGCGGACTATTTTTGTGATGGCTTATCCACGCTATATCTCAGTCGGATGGTTTGCGCCAATCATCAACATGAACGCGATGTTTGATGTCGCTATGTTTTTTTATCCGGTTGATGCCTCCATTATTCTCAAGCAGCTCAAAAATAAAGCAGGTAATATTGAGGCGCAGATTATTGCCGATGCGGAGAAAGGCGCGGCTAGAGACCCGATGCGCGAAACGGCTTTGCGCGACATTGAGGCTTTGCGTGATTCCTTGACGCAGGGTGTGGAGAAATTTTTTCAATTTGCTTTATATATCACCATTTATGAAGATGACATTCCGACGCTTGATCGACAAGGCCGAACTATTGAAAATCTATTGGGCGCGCGACTAGTCTATTCCAAAAAAGTGTTTTATCAAGCCGAGCAGGGATTTAATTCTACTTTACCTTTGTGTAATGATGAGTTGATTGTTAGTTTTAATATGAACTCCACGCCGATTTCTTCCTCGTTTCCCTTTATTTCAAGCGAGCTGACCACGGACAATGGGATTCTGTACGGCATCAATCGACACAACAATAGCTTGATACTTTTTGATCGTTTTAGTCTGCAAAATGCGAATACTGTAGTGTTCGCTACCTCTGGTGCGGGAAAAAGCTATACAATCAAGCTGGAAGTCTTGCGCTCGCTCATGCTGGGGACGGATGTCATTATTATTGATCCCGAATATGAATACAAACATTTATCCGAAGCAGTGGGTGGAACCTATTTTAATTTTTCTTTGTCTGGTGATAATAAAATCAATCCCTTCGACTTGCCCCAGGCTATCGGTGGCGATACAAAAGCTGGCGACATTATTCGTAATGCCGTAATAACAGTCAAGGGACTTGTGCGCCTCATGCTCGGGGAGATGACTCACGAAGAAGATTCTATCGTTGATCAGGCGCTACTGCAGACTTATGCCAAAAAAGATATTACACCCGACAGCGATTTGGCAACTATCGAAGCACCTATAATGCAGGATTTTCAAGATATCTTGGAGGGGATGGATGGTGGCGCTAGTGTTGCCCTGCGCCTACAAAAATATACGCAAGGTACATTTTCCGGACTCTTCAATAATCCCACCAATGTCAAAATGAATAATCGTCTGATTGCTTTTTCGGTTCGTGACCTAGAAGATGAATTGCGACCAATCGCTATTTATATGATCATAAACTGTATCTGGAATGTCGTTCGTTCTGAAATGAAGAAGCGAATACTCGTTATTGATGAAGCGTGGTGGCTCATGCAATATGAGGATAGCGCCAAGTTTATTTATGCGATGGCCAAACGTTGTCGCAAATATTATCTTGGGATCACGACCATTACGCAGGATGTAAATGACTTTTTGGTGTCACCGTATGGACAAGCTATCGTGACCAACTCATCATTACAGTTATTGCTCAAACAATCTACTGCGTCGATCGACTTGGTGCAAAAAACATTTGCTTTGACTGAGGGTGAAAAATACCTACTTCTCGAATGTGGTGTTGGTGAAGGAATATTTTTTGCCGGTCCCAAACATGCCGCCATCAAAGTAGTGGCATCATATGCGGAAGACCAGCTTATCACCTCTGATCCGCGTCAGCTACTAGAAATCGAGCAAGCCAAAAAGGAATTCAACGAAAGTCGGAATCAAGGTGATTACGAGTCTGATGCGACTGAGCTTGATGCCCCCAGAGTTCAAGATATGGATATTTAATTGTTTTAGAAATTAGCTTTGTATAAACTAAAAATATATGAATAAAAAAATCGGCTTAATTGCGATATTTAGTTTGGGGATTTTGGTTATCGTGGCAATTATTTACTACGTTGTTTTTTATCAGCCAAAAAATTTAGCAAGCAATTTGCCACAAAATAATATTGAAAACACACAGAAGATGCAAGAAATTATAAATGATGCTAGTCAGGAAATTAACAATACCCAAATAATAACCCCAAATTATACTAAAAAGGATAATGTGCCGATGGGGCAATCGGATATTGAGCGCATCGCCAAATCTTTTGCGGAGCGCTTTGGCAGTTTTTCCAACCAATCAAATTTTGCAAATGTGATCGATTTAAAAATTATTATGACAGACAAAATGAAAGTTTGGGCGGATGATTATGTGCGGAAAAATCAGAAAACCAATGCCGCCGCTGAAGTTTATTATGGTATCACGAGCAAAGCGATGTCTACAGTAACCAAGAGCTATGATAATGAGAA
>JBBRXK010000049.1:0-7159 GCA_038248465.1 Patescibacteria group bacterium
GCTCTCTAACCATGAACACAGCTACTCTCAAAAAAGAATTATCGCTACGACTCCTAGAGGCCGTTAGTCTTTTTGGGGGTGAGCCCTTCTGTTTGGCACTAAGTGGAGGAATTGATTCCTCGATACTAGCAAGCCTATTAACTTCTTTGGCTGTCTCTTTCACAGCCATAACTGTCGGAAGCGATGAAAAACATGAGGATCTTATACATGCCCAAATTTTACAAAAACATCTTGGCTTTGAGCATTGTATCTCTATTCTATCCCAACAACGAATATCTACCGATGCCTATGAAGATCTTTATACCGCTATTGCAGGCTTCGGATTTCATAACGTAATTTCTGCCGACACTGTTGACGAAATGTTGGGTGGATACTGGATGCATCAAAAACCAGAAGCCTACTGTCAAAGTGTCAATGTCGATAGACTGGGTTATACGTTTGAAAGCTTTTGGCAACTATTACCCGAAAAGCATTTGGAGCCGATGGAATTGTATGCCAAAAAGTTTCAGATCAATGTTGGCTTGCCATATTTAGGAGCACATGAAATGCTCCGCAACATTCCAATTAGTCAACGTGTTGATAAAACTCAAAGAAAAATAATTCTTCGTGAATTGGCCTACGAAATGGAAGTTCCTGCTGCAATTATCACAAGACCAAAACTTGGTCTTTGCAGTATCTGGGATTAGTAATTTTAATTCAATTGAGCAATCGCTAAAGCGCTTGCTCTTTTTTTTACTATCGCCGACTTTACTAGTAGAATAATCGTTATGTATTATTGCCTTCCATATACTTCTCCCAAATCTCTTTAAAAACTGGTTCATTAGAAATTGTGTTAAATGTTCCCTCGGTAATTATAGCACCGTCTTTGAAAAAATAAATATAATCAAATTTTGGTAGCAAATGCAATCGATGAATAGATGAAATAATTGTTTTGTCTTTGAAATTATTAAAGATATTGTCGTAAATGATTATTTCATTTTTGCTATCGACACTACTGGTTGGTTCGTCTAATAAAATAATATCATAATTTTTTGATAACAAGAGTCCGCGCGCCAAAGCAAGCCTTTGTTTTTCTCCACCCGAAAGAGAAACGCCCTTCTCCATCACATTGGTTCTGAGGCCGTCTTCCAATTTTTCAACTACTTCGGTGAATCTAGATAGATATATCGAGCGTTCAATCTCGGTTTTTTTCATCTTGTATCCCATAGAAATATTTTCTTCTACGGTAGTATTGAAAATTTCTGGATCTTGCGGAATGAGAGTTATATGGTTATAAAAATGCGAAAGTCCGTGGGGCATTTTCTTGCCATCAACATAGACAGATGAACTTTTTTCTTCATGCAGTCCACGAAGCAAAGATAAAAGCGTACTTTTGCCTGAACCACTCTCTCCTATCAAGGCAATTCTTTCATTTCGCTTAATGGAAATAGACACGTTATTAATGTTGCTATTTTTTTTATTTTTGGTCGAGGAGTTTTTGTATGAAAAATTTAATTTCTTTATTTGCACTACATTCCATGCAGTGGGCAGGTAGTTATTTGTGTCCAGCTTTATGCTCGAATACTCTTTATCCAAAACGTCAACCGCCGAAACCGCCGCATATTGTCTAGTCCACATACCAAACATCCAGGCCATATTAAAAAATACCCCGGAAATTGATTGTAGATATTGATACAATACAAATAAGGTGGCTAAAACAATTACCCCCTTTGTCTTGTACGAGGAATACGCATTAATGATTAAAAGCAAAGTGGTAACTAGAGAAATAAAAATTGAAATAGCTGCCCATTTGAATTCGTTTAGGTATAATGATTTAAATAACGTATGATATTCCTTCATAACTCTTTTTTCCATCTCAGCATAAGCTTTCTTTTTTAATCGCAAGGTAATAACCGTTATAATATTGCTGATATAATCATGAATGCCGGCAGCTAAAAAATTTTCTGCTTTAAATAAGCGATCGTAATATTTTTTTAATAATTTGTCGGAGTAGAGAATAAACCAGAATATAAATAATGAAAAAAATAATAGAATGACGGTGGCTCTAAAGTCAAAAAATATTAGTATGATTATAGACCCAAAAAGTTTTACAACATTTTCGATAAGATGATAAATATTTTCGGCAAAATCGTATAATCGACTGCTGGCTTTATTTACCTTATCAATTGTATCGCCGGAATGATTTTCCTTGTGCCATTCGGCTGGCAAATCCATAACCTTGCTAAAAAGTTTTAGTTTAAAATTTTTGTGTACAAAAAAAGCATTGTTTTGCTCCATAACCCTAGATGTTCCATTAAAAATCCAAAATAGAATAGTAGCAAGAAATAATAAGCCTAAATTTATGATCACATGCCTTAACACCCCTGGGTCGCTTGACTCAAATTGAACCGAATTAAAAACCCAACCCACTATCAGTGGTCTAGTTAAAGAAATAATATTTGCAATCACAGATAATATAACAAAGATTATTACATGCTTTTTCCTATCATAAGAATATTCCCAGACCTTTTTGAAAAGATAGAAAATTGGGTTTTCTTTTGCTTTTATGTTTTGCATGGTATTTTTCTTAATTTGTTTTGACATTACAATTTATCATGATTTTCAAAAATCCTTCTCACCACTCTCTGAATGTCCACCTCATCTATCAGTATATCATCTACTGGCAAATCGGACGACAATATTTTAGCGGCCACCTCTTTGGTCTTGTCTCTTTCAACACTCAAACGAATCGCAAATTTATCAAACTCATCCAATTTGCCATATTGCTGTACTTGTTCTCTCGTCACACCATCGCCATTGAAGGTGATTTTGAGTTCCTTGTAGGGCGCATATTTTTCGATAACCGCTTGCAGACTGCCATCGTAAATTATTTTACCGTGATCGATGATAATGATTCGCTCGCACAATTCTTTGATATCTTCCATGTAATGCGAAGTTAAAATGATAGTGGTTTTATTTTTTTTATTATATTTCTTGATAAAATCGCGTATATTTTTTTGCGCAATCACATCAAGACCGATGGTCGGCTCATCCAAAAATAATACTTTGGGCTTGTGCAACAAAGCCGCGATCAACTCGCACTTCATTCTCTGTCCTAGCGACAATTTTCGCACCTGGATATTCAAAATATCTTTGACGTCGAGTAGCTCAACCAGCTCGTCTAGATTATTTTTGTAATCTTCATCGCTAACTTCGTAAATTTCCTTGTTTAGCAGGTAGCTCTCTATTGGGGGCAAATCCCACCACAACTGATTTTTTTGTCCCATCACAATCGAAAATTGTTTTTGATATTCGGCTTGCCTTTTCCAAGGGGTAAAGCCAAGCACTTCGGCCTCACCACTAGACGGGTGCAAAATTCCCGACAGTATTTTGAGCGTAGTAGTTTTGCCAGCGCCGTTCTGCCCCAAAAATCCCACCAACTCCCCTTCTTCAATTTCAAAACTAATATCATCAACTGCCTTGGCTTCTTGTTTTTCTCTTTTGAACAATGCCTTGATCGAAGCTTTCACGCCCTGTTCTTTTTTGTAAAACTCGTAAGTCTTTCTTAAATTTTTTACTTTTATTATTTTCATATCAATATTATATATGTTTTTATATAAACTGCCAAAATCAAATCCCCACCGCTTCGTATTTTTTGAGTCCCCTGGTCCAAACTATTTTGATTATTAAATATAAAACTAGCAACCAGGCCAGCGAAATAAGTAGGCCTCTAAAACCTTGCGCCAAGCTCATTTTGCCAAGATATATTTGAGCTGGGACATAAAAAGTGTAGGCGAAGGGTAGGAGTAAGGAAATTTTTAACACACTCGCTGGGAGCAAAGCGAGAGTAAAGTAGGAACCGGAAAAAAAACCAATCAAGACGCGAGCGGAGTACTGAATCCCACTCACGTTTATCGTCCAAAAAGATATGAGGCCAATGAGCATTGATAAAAATAATTTTATAAAAAAACCAATTATAACTATAGCAATAATTAAGAATACAGCCGTAAAACTTTTTGGTAATATAATAAATTTGTGCAATATGATTATTAAAATTGTTTGGAAAAACAAAGAAGAAATTAAAGTTATATAAAGCCGACCTAAAGCCGTACTTACTGTGTGCGCGAACCAACTAATCGGTTGGCACAAAATACTTGAGATCTCGCCATACTGAATCGATCTTGAAATACGTGACTCGTAGTTATAGTTTGCCATCAAAAACGAAAACAGATAGCCCATGACTATGTAAGTTAGCATCTCACTAAAATTGTAACCAAAAACATTTTCCGTCGACTTGTATATAGTGGACCAAATTACAATTTGTACCGATATCTCGATAAAACTGGCAATTCGATAACTAAATATAGTAAATCGATATGTGATCATTCTCGACCATTCATTTTTTGCTACTGCAATATATTTCTTCATAAATATTTATCTACATCCCTACACTTTCGTATTTCTTATAGCCGTATTTCCAAATTAATTTAATTATCAAGTATAAAATAAAAAGCCAAACAATTTGGACCAGCACACCCCGCAAGGCCTCAGCTTGACTTATTTTCCCCAAGAAAAATTGTACCGGGATATAGAACGTATAAACGAAAGGAAGCAGTAGAGAAAAATTTAGAAAAACAGTAGGTAATAGATTGATTGGGAAATATACACCAGACAAAAAATTTGCGATTGTATTTATAATTGCATAAACACCACCTATTTCTATTGTCCAAAAAGCAACCAAACCAATTATTATCGATAAAAATAATTGAATTAAATAAGACATTATTAACATTAACAATAAAATAAGTAAACCAGAAAAGGTTACATTAAAAACCAGATAACTATGAAATAAAAGTATCACTAATAATACCTGGAAACAAACGACTATCAAAGCGATTGTCACGCGCCCACTGGCTTTGGCAATAATATAGCGAATGTAGCTTAGTGGTTTGGTAACAAAATTCGACAAAGTTCCTTTGTGAATATCCTCTGCGATCACCGACTCAAGGTTGTAGTTGGTAGTAATAAACATAAATATCCAACCGACAATCACATATGTCATCATCTCGTGATATGTATAACCTTTTACAGTTTCCAAAGTTTTAAAAATAGCAGTCCAGATAATTAGTTGGGCAAAAAGTTCAAACATATTTCCAATAACAAAAGAAATAATGCTAGTTCGATAAGTAAGCTGCCGACCTACCTCATTTTTGATTATCATCCAATACTTTTTCATCAATTTATCTATAAAGGCATATGTTTACTTAACCAAATTCTCTCCCACTCGAAAGACGTCGCCGGCTCCCATCAAGATTAGAACATCGTGGCTGGATAATTTTTTTCGTAAATATTCTTCGCATTCCTTGAGAGTTGGGGCATAGACGACGTGAAGAGCGGGATTATTTTCTTCAATTTTCAAAATCAAATCTTTAGAGTGAACACCACCTTGCTCCTCGCGCGCTGAGCCGTAAATATCGAGAACTACTAATTCGTTGGTATCACTAAAGCTCTGGCTGAATTCCTTGAGCAGTCCCTTGGTACGAGTGAAGGTGTGGGGATGAAAAACTGTGATAATATTTTTGTTCGGATAGGCGAGCTTCACCCCAGCCAAAGTCGAGCTGATTTCGGTCGGATGATGAGCATAATCGTCGATGATAGTAGCGCCTTGGTATTTGCCCAGCACTTCCATGCGTCGTGAAGTACCGGTAAATTCTTCGAGGTGGGTGCGAATATCGACGAGCGAAATATTTAGTTCTATCGCGGTGGCGATCACAGCGAGAGCGTTGTAGATATTGTGTCGGCCTTGTAATTTTATTTTGAAGTCGCCCAGCTCCTTGCTACTGGCACTTGCGTCTTCGTCATCATCGTCGCTAACACCGAATTTGGCTTTGAATATTTGCATATCGCCCATTTGCTTGATGTCGTAGGCGATGATGTCGGCCGCTTCTTTGATGCCGTAGCTAATGACTTTAGCGCGAGTATTGACACGCGCTATTTTTTGTATAAGCGAATCATCAAAATTGGCGACCAGAAAACCGCGTTTCGGAATTTTGTTTATAAAATCAATATATACCTGTGTATATGAATCATGGGTCGGGAAAAAATCTGGGTGATCGTAGTCGATATTGTTCATAAGCACAGCCTTTGGTTCAAAATATTTCAATTTATTCTGATATTCATCAGCTTCAATGACCAAATAATCGGACTGGCCACTGATACTGCATCCGTCAAACTGTTTCACCTTGGCTCCCACCATGACGCTCGGCTCGAGACCTGACTTGTCGAGCACATATCCAAGCCAAGCGGTGGTAGTGGTCTTGCCGTGCGAGCCAACCACAGCGATGCCAAAATAATCGTTGAATACTGTGCCTAGCGCTTCGGCGTAACTTATCATTTTGATATTTTTTTTCTTCGCATGCGCAAATTCGATATTGGTTTTCTCGTTATAAGCGCTAGAATAGATTATCAAATCAATCTCATCGGTCAAATTAGCTTCGCTGAATCCCTGATGTACTTTGATGCCACAATGTGCGAGGACGCCGTCGGTCATAAAAATCTCAGGGGTGTCCGAACCAACAATACTGTATTTTTTTTCTACCAAAAACTGCGCCAGCATCGACATGCCCACGCCCTTGATACCGATCATATAGATTTTTTTATTTAATGGTATTTGCATAGAATTTAATATTAGATTTATCCCCACTTCGCAAATGCTACGTGGTGTGTGGATTGCAGTTTTGTGATATTTAAAAATACCTTTTGTCATTTCGAGCGAAGCCGAGAAATCTATAATGCCTGGATAATAAAAGAAGCATTTTGTTACTCACCACACATCATAGACCACTCGGCTTCGCTCGGGATGACAAGAAATGGTTAAAAATAATAAAAGTTACTATTTATCACCAACTAATTTTATAATTATATCAACTACTTCCCGACTCGCGTCCACTTTCATCACTGTCTTTATTTTTTCACATAGCTTGTTTTTTAATTCTGGATTTAGTATTATCTTTTTTATTTCCGAAATAAATAATTCTTTATTTAAATTTTTCTGATGCAGGACAACTGCAGCATCGGCATCGGCAAATATCTGTGCGTTTTCTTCTTGATGTGAGTCTGGCATAGGGATAAGTAGCGACGGCATACCCATTTGGGATAGCTCGGTCAGAGTGCTCATGCC
>JBBRXK010000050.1:0-7117 GCA_038248465.1 Patescibacteria group bacterium
GCTGGTTTTAAATAAGCAAAATTTAGTTTAGGCCTGGTAAATTTAAAAGTTTTTTTAGTTTCCATTGCAGTTTGATGATTTGTTACTGTACAATTTTTTTGTACAGGGCAAAGTTCTGCATTTTTTTGTTGTCCGTCTAATTCAGAATCTGAATGATGCTCTTGCGCACCTTTGGTATTGATAGTAAAATCATTTTTTGTCTCTTCTATTTTTAATACTGCTAGATCCATCAAGCTCTGTGTTATGAGTGGTTCTGGTATTTGATAATTATCAGCGCTTAATCTAGGCTTATTTTTTTTCGCAGTGACAAAAAAATTAAAAAGGGCAATAAATACACCTTGTATTATTAGCAAAATGCGCAAAACCACAAAATATATTATGCGCACAAAAAAAACAACTACCCAGCCAACTTGAAAGCATATTTTTTCAATAAGGCGGAACAATTGTTTTAACAAAGAATAAATAGAAACAAAAAATTGAACTAAGGCTAATTGGCGAAGTTTTTCCGAGAATGTGACTCCCCTTATCTGACTTTTTTTTTCAAAATTTTGTTCATTTTCAAAGATGGCTTGCGTATAAACTATTTCTTCTTCTTTCTGATCGCGCTTCTGTGTCTTGATTTTTTTACTTTTTAAGCCCAAGCTTTGCTTGATACTTTTTTTTGTTTTTTTTAAGACCCATGAGTCACTTTTTTCCAAAATTTTCTGCGACTCCTTTTCTTTTAACACCTCCTTCAAATCAACCATATATGTAGATGGTTGATTGTCAATGCCTACGTATATTTTAGAATATTTTTTGTCGCCTTGCATGGGGAAAATTTTTTATACTGTGGATAAATTATTTTAATATTATACCAAATTTTGCATTTTTTTACAAAATTTTTAGTGTGATTGTTATCTACTTTTTGGCGTAACCATAAAACCAAGGTATTTTTTGAACATCAATCTAAATTGGGCATCAAGGCCCGGTATTGAACCAAAACAAATTATACTAACCGGTAGTATTAACCACTGCAACAACATCATGGCGTATTTTATGACGCCGTATTTTTTCGGCGCTTTGGGCAAAAGAATAGTTGAAAGAACCGCTGAAAAAACCAAACCGGACATCGCCATCAACATGAGAGTTCTCGTCACTGCGGGCAGATTGGTAGAGATTACTGAGGAATTAAATTTGTCGCCACCAAGTAGCATTGGCATCCAACCAATCACACCTATAATCAAAGCATTTGTTGCCCAAGAATGAAAGCCGTAGAGCTGAACAACGATTCTACCAATAAACTTCCTTTTGGGTATCTGCGACCACATTTTCACAGTATTAAAAACCAAATATGGCAGATTTTCTACGCCCCACCCCCATCTTCGTTGTTGATAATACAATGATTTTGCGGTTTTCCAAAAGTTTTTATCCATCGTCACATCCATAGATACTGGATAATTCAGGGGCTCAACCCGGTAATCTCCTTTGTAATAACAAAAGCAATGCCAAAAAATTCTCGAATCTTCAGACACCATCGTTTTTGACCAAAAATTTACGTCTACCAGCGCTTGCCAAGTCATTGAGTGGGAAGAATATGTCGCCAATTTTTCTTGTCTAATTTGTTGCATCATTTGCCAAAAGGTATTTGAACTTGCTGCCACTCTCGCAAAAAAAGGTGCTTGCCAAACATTATTATGATACACCGGCACTGGCTGATAACTGGCCTTGTATGGATCAGCTACTGTCAAAAACGTGTGTGAAAGACAATAAAAATAGTAGGGATAAATTATTGTATCGATATCAAAAACACTAACGAGCATTAGTTCTTCATCAATATCATCAAATTTTTGTAACTCGTCTTTGAGAAATTTAGCGGCCCATGCCTGATTCGCACCCTTGCCCTTCATTTCGTTCGGAAGACCATCGGGATGCACTGTTAACACAAAAGCCTTGAACAATCCACCAAACTGTTTTTTGATTTTTTCTGCATTTTCCTGAATCTGTTTCCCCCCGCGCTCTTCAATGGTGAGGACCATTATCATGTTTTTAGTAGGATACTTGCCTCGCGCAATCGCCTCGAAGCTTGGTCGCATGATCTCATAGCTTTCGTTGTAAGCGGGAAAAACAATTACATGGATCAGGTCAGACCATTTAACATTTTTCTGTGTTGATCTGGTTTGCAAATTTACAAAACCAAGTTTTTCGCATTTATCAAACCAATCAACTGATAAATTGTCTTTCATTTTGCGATAGGACACGGCCAGATGAATACCTAGGTAAATAACAAGTAACAACCAATACACATCGAATGCGATAATAAAAAAAGCGATGAGCACTGGTTGAAAATATGAAAAAATGATCAAAAACAACAATGTCGACCATGAAAATAGACCAGGAAATATTTCCAAATATCGATAAAATTTATAATCAGCGCCACTCAACTCATCCGCCCTACCTATTTTCAAATAATCCATACGGTTATTGAATTAATTTTTTTAATATTTTTATATCTTCAATTGGTTTAAAGATATATTTGCCAGAATAATACAAGAAATAGAGAACAAGTGTAAATACCAGAAAATTCTTTGTACTTTGGTAGTCAAAAATATAGACACTTGCCGTTTTTAATACCTCGGGTAATTTAACAAAAACATCCCAGGTGTTCAGTCTGTCGACCAAACCAAGCAACAAGCCTAAACTAATTATCGGTATCGCGAGCAAGGGAAATAGTTTGGCATTTTTTTTTGAAATATTCTGGCGAACATAGACAAGCATTTGCTCAAGACTATAATAATACAAAACCCAACCAATTATTGCATACGCGAAAAAAAAAGCGATCATCCAGGCATTGCCAACACAAATATTATTGGTTGTTTTTAGACAAAAACCATTTATGTGGCGCATATCTGTAAATATGTAGGCGGCATTGGGGACGAATAACAACCAAATTACAAAAACAAAAAATTGATAAATTTTTTTATAATTGGATTTTTGTTTTTGCAAACTAAAAATTGCGTAACACAAAAAAAATGGGATAATCCCCAAGATAATATTCCACACGACATATATTAACGAATAACCATTTATTGACAAATCCAACATAGCTTGTACATTATTTATTTAGAAAAATCCAGTTACAGGTTGTGACATACTCAAAAATTTTACTTGAGCGAAAGACAAATTATGCCTAGAGGTTGATGCTTTTGTCTTGCTCGATTTCAAACTCATCAATTCCTTTCTGCTGGTAAATGTCCCTAACAACTGTTTCATTTTCATTTTTATCATTAGGCCTTGCAAGCTCTTTTTCAATCTGTGTATTTTCAACAAGAGCACTGCGAATAACAGGTGGTTTTATCGTATTTTCTTCCTGTGTGCTGTTTCGCTCGATTTCTTTACCTTTAAAATTAACTGGTATCATCCCCAGTACTTGCGTTAGCGAAATACCTTCATTCACATTAGTATCTTCGCTTTCTAAATATTTATGGTCATTTGCTTCTACGAGTTTTGCTTCGGTAAAAACCGCTGGCCTGGGAACTATTCTTGGTATTTGGGGTACGGAAAAAGTTCTATTGTTTACTTGGCGCAATTCTTGTTCTTTGAGTTTCTTGCGTAATTCAATTTCACGATTTTTCTCCTCGCGAATCAAAACCAAACAATCCTTGCAATAAATTGGTCTAATCCCATCCGGTTTAAACGTTAATTTAGTTTCCTTGTTGCATCTCGAACAGCTTGCAATATGTTTGTATGAAGCGGCACTTAGTGGCGCTGAAATATTTGGAACGACAGATGAATTTTGATTTTTTGATTCCGGCGCACTATCCCTTGCCCTGTCACCTGTCAATATCGGGTTTTGCTCATACCTGGTTTTCGGTGAAACCGTAGCGTTAGCCTGTGTTCTTGAATAGCCCATTTGTTGCTTGCTAGCAATACTTGCTTCAATTAGCGTTGGTGCGGGGTTCGTTGTTTTTGTTGCAGTACTTGTGGCTGATGCCATCGGTTCATCGCTGTGCCAGCGAGCGATTTTCTCCTCTACGGTTTTTTTGTCTTTTGCGTATCTCTCGCGACTCACTGCTATCAGCTTGTCCAGATTATTTGTTTCTTCACTCTTTAAAAGCGGGGGTAAGCCACGCGCCGAAAATGGCTCCGAGGCAATACCGTCGATCATTAGTTTTAAATAAAACTCATACTTTGGCAGATTTAATATGTCTTCAGTCAAAAATGTCGGTGTAAATTCAGGCTCCAAAGCTTCGGCATCCGCGGCACCAACCCTAAATACCACCAAAGTACCGACGTTACCAAATACAGCGTGTCGAACTACTTCTCCGAGTTGCTCAATGTATTGATGAGCCAAAATAAGGTTCAGCTTATACTTTCTCGCTTCGGACAAAATATTCGCAAAACTGTCAGTTGTAAAATTTTGAAATTCATCGATGTAAAGATAAAAATCTCTGCGGTCACTTTCGGCAATGTCCACTCGACTCATGGCCGCTAGCTGAATCTTGGTAATCATCATCGCGCCAAGTAGCGCCGAGCTGTCTTCGCCGATACGCCCTTTGCTCAGATTCAAAATTAGAATTTTGCCCGAATCCATGATCTCTCTCATATTGATTGTCGACTTTACCTGACCTACAATGTTTCTGATTAGCGAGGTGGATAAAAATTGTCCTACTTTGTTTTGAATCGGTGATACGGCTTCTGAAGCAAATTTGTCGGCATATCCAGCAAATTCATTTACCCAAAAAGCTTTGACTACTGGGTCTTCGATTTTTTCAATCACTTTTTTTCTAAATTTTTTATCCGAAAGCATCCGCGTAACAGCGAGGAGCGTAGAACCTGGATAATCAAGAATCGCTAAAATAGTATTTCGTAAAATATATTCAAGTCTAGGACCCCATGAATCAGCCCAGAGTTTTTGAAATACACCAATAAGCCCTGAGGCCACCAAATGTCGCAAATGTGGTTCAACTTGTTCAAGTACATTGAATGCCAAAGGATATTCATAATCGGCGGGATTAAAATATATTACATCATTTATTCTATCATTCGGAATATATTTTATTACCTTTTCTGCTAAATCTCCATGCGGATCTACAACCGCTACCCCATGTCCAGCCCGAATATCTTCAATAATCATGTTTTCTAGAATGGTTGACTTCCCCATACCGGTTTTTCCAATCAAATACATATGACGTCTTCGGTCATCAGTTTTTATGCCAAATTTTCTAAATTTATTACGAAATGTTGTTTCCGCAAAAACGGTAATTCCTTTTTTCATTTTTTTTCTTTATTAAACAAAGGGAATGTTCCCTGGTCCTTCATTTTTTTGTGCTTCATTTGTTGCCTCACCCTCATCTATAAAAAAATCTGGTAAGGTTTTTTTTGTACTCGTTCTTTCCTCTGTATAACTTTTTTGTACAGATGTGTTTTCGCTATTTGTTAAGTCTTCGTCTTCAAAAATATTGATATCAGGAATCGAACCGACGCTTCTCTCTTCGTAATAATTTTCTTCAAGTGGCAATGACATTGGTGGTTCAGACTTTCTGCCTGGTGCTTTCTGAATCAAAGGTGCGCGTACAACCGCTTCGATTGGAAAATGCCAAAGCGTGGCTAACTCCTCGATATTCAAGATTTTCTTCAGCCTTCCTCTTGTGCCACTTCTTTTTTGGTATCCGGCCATGATTTTATTTTGCTTTTCGGCTATTTTCGATTGTTTAAAAAAATAACTGGCGGTTGTTGCTGTTTTATCCATGTCAGGTTTAAAATTGTTTAGATCCATATCGATAAATTGTTTCATATAACCAACAAAACCATTAACTGCTTTGGGTTTGTTTATCACATCTTTTTTGGCAATATACACCATTCTGATTTTGCAGGAAAATCCCAATTTGCTCGCCTTTATTTGAATCGATTCAATTTGTTTCTTTTCTTTTGGCTTCAAATTCATCATTTTTAGTGATTCATCTTTCTTTTCTTCTTTTTTCTCCGCTGGCTCTCCACTCCAAGCTAGCGCAAGCAAAGAAATTATTTCCGACAATCCGCCAATTACAACATCAATAATATTATCTAAGAATCCCCTTTTTACAGGAATCTTTTCTTTTAAAATTTTTGCCACTTCTTCGTCGGTTTTTTTAACCCACTCAAAATCGGTTGGCACCACCAATATTTGATACCACAGCTGTTCTCCGACACGCAAACTGCTATTCAAATCCATGAGCGACGCGAGTGGGTCCTTGAATACAGCTTCTGGTGCACTTGTCTTATCTTCAAAAGCTGGGTAAGTTTTTATTGGGAAGGCTTCTGGTCTTACCAAAATGAACTCTGCTCCCCACAAATCGAAATCTTTATCAGGAAACTTGTTTGGCACATTTTCTGTATAATCATTTACTTCGCTAATCTCAGCATCAGGGTAAACTGAGTATATCGCCGATTCTACCAAATTTTTGAATGTTGCCGGTGTATAGACCAAAAATTGCGTATAACCATCAATGCTAACAATCTCAAAACTAAAACCAAGCTGAAATTTTCCAATCCAATAAATATCAATAAGGTTATTGGTGCTGTGTGCGCCCGCCAAATATGTGAACATATTTTCAACCGAACGCAATGTTTCAGCATTTCCACGCGGTATATCGATCGCCAAAAGTAAAAATTTTTGTTCTGAAAACCACTGTCCATTGATATATTCCAACCACAACATCTTTGCTCCCCACAAAAATACTATACCAAAGGGTATCCAGCCTCCCAAAAAAAATATTTTGAGAAGCATTTGGTCTGGTGGTGTTGCCAAAAGATCATTTACAAAACTATTGTCAAAAGTAAAATACACTTTATTATTATAATTACTTAGATTGCCATTTATACTCAAAAAGCAAAACAAATTTCAAGAATTCAAATTACTTGAACACAAGTTATGCCTATGGGGCAAAACAGTGGTCGGGAATATTGAAATTCCTCGACCATAAAATTATTATAACATATTATTTGGGTAGATAGCAATCTACCTTTCATAAAGCTCACAACGAAAGAGGTCGGACCTCGATTGCGACTATTTAATATAAACAAAAAAATAATCCTTATTCAGGATTATTTTAATATTTGAATTCGAAACTAATTATCTATTGTACATTTCCGGTATTAA
>JBBRXK010000051.1:0-7006 GCA_038248465.1 Patescibacteria group bacterium
CATTGAAACGAACATTGATGCTTTCTTTTTGGGCGGAGCCATACAGATCCATCGAGCGATTTTCAAGATCGGAAGAAAAATCATAATTACTCGTGCCATCCAAAACATAATATCGATCATAGAGCCCAGGCTGGATATCGACGGGGCTAGTAAATCTAAAAAGCAAGTCCCAGGGATTTTTAGAGCCGATCACCTCACCGTTTTTAATTATTTGACCATTGTAAGCATCAGTTATAATAATATTGCCTGCGTCAACCATGACACCATGCAAATCTGGGCTATCACTTGAATAAACCACCTCCCAAGTACCTCCGCTTTCACCTTTCAAGTAATGCACCATTTGCGCCATGTTAGCCTTGACTACTCTTTTGTTACCAGTATCAGTAATATAAAAAGAGCCACCGAAGTAATAGATATCAGTCGGTCGATTGAATTGAAAATCGCCACTGCCCTGCTCACCAAAGGTACTCCAACCGTGAAACTCTTTATCCATTTTGACAATACGACCGTGTCCCGAATCAACAACATACAAACTTTCTGTACCATCCCCATTCGGTGCGATGATGATACCTTGTGGATCATCGAGCTTGTAATAATCAGAGTAATCAACGCGCCAATCACTGCCCCTGGCCACTCTGATTTCATCGATCTGACCGACCATTGTTTTTATTTCTTCATAAGCGCCAATCTGAAAGCCACCTTCGCTGTCACGCAATCGACCCGTGATTGGTACGGGATTGCCCAGAACTTCACCATCTACATACATCACTAGTTCATTTTGTTCACTGCGGACGATCGCCAAATGATACCATAGACCCAACTCGGGAATCCATGGTGAGGCAAAAGTTTGAAAAGTATAATTACCATCCGCACCACGGTCTTCATTGATAAAGGCGAATACGAGTGCGGGCGATGCAAGATCAGCGACATCGTTGTCCCATTCAAATAAATAGCTGCCCGGATGAGATACAAGCGACATGGTAAAGTCCAAAGATGTAAATTTTGCCCACATGTCGATAGTAAACATATCGTCACCGAAATTCCAAGCAGCGCTATCATCTATTTTTATGTATTCAAAACCATTAAAGCTAAAGCAAGCATTACCAAAGGCGCAACCCTCTGTACTCAACATGAGCGGTTTTTGTGTGGCGGGGTTGATGCCAATGCGCTTCTTGTTCATTTGGGCGGTTGGCGTACCATAGATAAATACTTCATGATTATTATAACCACAATCATAGATCGTCGCCCAAGCAGCAGTAGCCTCTACTGGATTCACTACTTTAAAATGCTCACTACCCTCGAGATACAATCGCGATTGATAATCATCTATATCACGAAATGATTCCAACCAGTCTTGGCCGCCGATAGAAGTTCTGATTACTATATCACGCGCCGAATCAGTTACATAGATATATTCATTGTCAGCAACGATGCCATTCAAAACCCAGTTCCAATCGGCACCACCGAGAGCATGGGTTGAGTTGTCGAGTGTATTTATCAATGATATTTGTCTATTGCCCATGTCGGCTACATATAGTATAGGTGGCAAGCTGAACAAGGCAGTCGGGTCTGAAAGTTTTGGACCATCTTTTTTGGCAAAAAACTCTTCCCAGTAATAAAAACCTTCCGCCGGATTGAAGTTGGTTTCAATAACTATGTCTTTTTTGGTGGAAGCCATGTTGGCATTATTTTTTTCTAGTTTTGCTGATTCCGGATTCACAAAAACACTTGGGCCAAGACCACTGTCGTCTTTTTTATTCCATGACTTATTTAGTATGGCGCCACCACTCATATAAACATCGTTGCTTCTCGGCTCCGTGGTCACATAGCTAGTATAGGTTTTCTTTTCTTCTGTGCTCGCCAGCAGATAAATTCCCGCCATCGAATCGTCATAAGCTGGTGAATCCATAATCGCTTTTTTAATTTGATTGCCGGGTTTTGTATTGCCTGACTTGTAGCTACTGAGCGCCATATTACCACTGCCATATTCATTGCGCAATTGCGTACGACTTCCCTGCACCACCAGATTGCCACCTACTTCAACTCGACCATCAGCATAATAGGAATAAAGCACTTTGCGATCATCAGTGTTTTTCTCCGGATTGGCTGGATAAAAATATTCATAAACTTTGAATCCGCCAAATTTTGTGCTATCACCACTGTTACCCTTGGTCGGCAAAGTGATATATGACCCCGACATCGGTAGCGTTTCGTATTCCTTTTTTACCGTACCGCTGGGACTAGTCGCGTACGGTGCAGCATAGACATACTTGGCAACACTTCCAAAAATAGACAAAAAGGTCCCCATGCTAAATTGAAAAAATAAAAGAACCAAGGCACTACAAAAAAGCAAGGTGGCAATTCCACCAATAAATATTTTCCGCAAGTCATGCCCAAGAGGCCAAACTATGGTAGAGAGTCTGGAAATCCTTGACCATAAATTGAAATTTTTCATAGCAAGGACTTTTCTTTTCACTACCAAATAAAAAATTTTCAGGATTTTTAATTTCATTATTGTACTATTTGCTTAATAAATTCCAAGAAATAACGACTCTTCAAAAATTGGTGTGGTGTATAAGTTAATTATAATTAATCTCTTTTATTTTTTGTCATTTCAAGCCCCTTTTATAGGGTGAGAGATTTGAAAAGCTTTGGTGTCTACAGTCATGTGTAAATTTGCTTTTTATGCATTACAGATCTCTCGGCTCCGCTCGAGATGACAAGGAGTTTTGTGGTTTTACAAATAGACCTATTTTTTGTCGTTTTGAAAACTGTTTACAATCAGTTCCTCAGTCGCACAGAGTTTTCGTCGTGGTAGGATTTCGAATAATCAGGCAACTTTCTCTCGTAATGCGGGTAGTCCTGTGGATAACAAAAGGTCGGGTCATTTCCGTTCGGGCCTTGTCCGTACGGGTCTGGCGGTGGTTCTGATGCGCAGTGGCCAGCGGCGAAACAATCTTCCCCAACAAAATTATTCCAAATATTGTCAAACAAATACTCAGTGATACGACAACAAGCCTCTTCACATTCTTTCACAAATCCACAAAGTCGGATTTGTTCGTTGCCCTTCAAAGTTGTTTTTATTTCCAAATTGTGTTTGGCGACAAATTGATAACCCTTGCCAACCATGCCAGAAGAACAAGTATTGCCACATACTCCGCAGACACCTTGATCCAAAAAACTCAATACGTCTTTGCCTTCACTATATTTATCATTCCAAAAAACCAATTTTCGCACATCGGCGAATTCCCCATCCCCCACCATATAATTTTGGTGTTCATTAAATGAGACCGAAATCCGCGCGGCCGTAAATTTGACCGCTCCGGTCGTGATGGTGCCGTCTGCGACCAGATTATTGCCGTAGTACAAATTGCTTTGTTCCTCTGCTTTTGGATTGCTTGCTGCCGTCCATACGCCACTATCAACAGCCAAGAGGATGCTTTTATTCACATCCATTTGTTGGCTTGGTCGCGTGCCGAGGGCATTGCCCCAAGGTTCGGAGGTCGAGCTCATCATCCAGTTGAAACCAGCCGAATCATAGCCATTCAAATAAATCGCCTGTGCATTGTCCACGAGTAAATTGCCTCCGAGTATCATGGTGCCTTGTCCGCCATAAGGATGATTTGCAAAACACAGTGTGCGCAACCAATCCTTTTTTTCCAACCAACAGTTGGCATCGGCTCCTTCATAGCCAAACAAAAGGTCTTCGCCGGCCATTAACTGTTTTGATTTAAGCGCTGTATAAATTCTTTCATCTTTGCCGTACTCGTTTTTCTGCTCACCTTTCTGTGCTGACCAAGCCGATTGTTTAAATACGATCAAATCAGCAAGCAATACAACATTAAAAAAAATAAGCGGTAATAACGTGATTATTATTCTTTTTTTTGAAACATTCTCTGACATATTTGAATCTTAGCTAATTGTTCACATAATACTTGCGAATCTAACTGTTGTGTCGCTGACTAACCGCCAGCTGGTCCGTCACCACCAAGCGAAGGAGTGCTGTGCGGTTGTGCATCTCTTTTGTAGTCAGGCAAGCCACAACTAGAAGGCTCGGCGGGCGGATCATTGTAGTACAAAATAAAATGACCACGTATCGGCTCACTCCATTTCAAAAAGCGACCCTGAAAATACATAAAATCCGTTTTGACATCGCCATTTACCTCTAGACCCTTCTCGGTCTCGGTTCCACCAAAAGAATCGCGGTTTGCACCAACAATCGTGAGTAATTGACGGTGATTTGCCAAAACTTTGAGGTCGCCACAGCGATTGAGATTCATGCCGTTGAAATTATCATAAGCCACTATACCTTGACCAGCGCCATTGCCAACGTCTTTCTCGCCGTACTCAACATCGGAGCCAAAATATACGCCTGCTTCTAGTGACATCAGATTGATATCAGAACCGATCCCGATATCGCCACCATATCTAACATCGCGACTGGAATCATAAAAAGTAATTGCGCCACTACCGTATTCGTCGGCACCTGTTTTGATTTTGTGCGCACCGCGACAATCAAATCCGGTCATATATTCACGTGCCCCGTCAACTGTGATTGATTTATTAGCTACCAGTGTCCCCTGTCCGCCTTGATTATCATTAAAAATATTACCACGACGTTTCTCATAACAATCCTGCACCTCTTTCTTGTCCTCGAGATTTGAACAGGCATAGGCCGACTGAGAATTTTCCGAATAACATTTCATGCGCGCATCCTCTGTTGTATAGTTTTCACATTCCGCACTGGCGCCTTTGAATTGGATTAGTTTCTTGCCCTGATCCGTGCATTTACCGTCTTTACATTCTCGCTTTTCATAAATAGTTTCATTTTTGGTGGTATCGGTTTTTTTTTCTTCACTCGCGCCACTAGCAAACAAACCTTGGCCAATTACAATAAAAAAGAAGGCAGAAATCACCATCGGCGTAGCCAAAATCAATATTAATTTTTTTTCGCGATCTAGATTATACACAATTTTAATATTATGCTATTATTATAACATAATAATCCACAATAATAAAAGTTTCTCAAAAAAAATACTGAACAAAAATAATTAATTCTATTTATATGCCCAATAATTTTTTCAAAAAAATCCTAGAATACAGAATGCACGGTTTTGTCTCAGCGATAATTCTTTTGTCGATTGTACTTTTTTCGGCCTATCAGGTCAATGTCAAAGCGATGGGACTCAAGGTGTTTGCAGGCATAATTAGCGCGCAATTGCCCATGTCCCTGTGTACGCAATACCAATATGACATTTGTGAGGCCTGTTCGCAATGCGGTTGTGGCGAATGGGATGAAGATTCAATCAGTCCAATCTTTGGCGCCGTTTCGAACTCTGCGCAATACGCCTGCAAGATGTCAAGCTATCAACCACAAGGAACAGCGGGTATGGAACCTGGCTCGATTGTTTTTGGTCTTTGCAGCTCCGAAGAGCTCTCGGCTTGGGATCCATTGACCTGTAATATCTGGTCCACCTATTAATAAATATGAAAATGCTTAAACCGCAAAACTATCTCTTAATTCTAGCCTTGGTCTGCCTTTCTTTTGTTTATTTCAAGACTTTTATCGAAGCCGACGTTACATTGATTAGCCAAGTAAAAGGCAAAATCCTCTTGCAGGTTGAAAACCACGGCGAGGCGTGGTATGTTTCCCCTCTTACGGATCAAAGATATTATCTAGGGCGACCAAATGATGCTTTTGATCTAATGAAGACTCTCGGCATTGGTATAAAAAATGATGATCTCAAAAAAATTCCCATTGACGAGTCCAGCTTCATTGGCCCCGACTCAGACTATGACGGTTTATCAGACTTGTTTGAAGACGCTATCGGGACTGACAAAAATAATATTGATACGGACAATGACGGGCATAGCGACAAAATAGAAATTTCGGGCAACTATAATCCAAATGGCGAAGGCAAAATTGTAATTGATGAAAAATTTGGTGAAAAACTTGTGGGCATGATCATGATCCAAGCCGAGCAAAATGGCGAAGCCTGGTATATTAACCCTGCCAATAACAAACGTTATTTCCTTGGTCGCCCGAGTGACGCCTTTACCGTGATGCGAAAAACTGGCCTGGGAATTAGCAATGCCAATCTGACAAAAATTGCCATTTATTCTTCAGAGCAAAATAACAATCAAACAAGCAATCAGAATATTGTAAAAAATGGTAAAAAATTATACACGGATGCAAATAAAAAATTTAGTTTTGAGTATCCGGAATCATGGATTTTTAATAAAGTTAGCGGTACTGAAAACAATGTTTTACTGCGAAATTACCAAAAAGATTTGATGAAAGAAAAAAAAGCAGAGATTAGAATCTCTTTTATCAAGGTAGACAGCGCGATCGACTTGAACAGATTTAAATTAGCCAGTAAAAAAGGCGCAGAAAAAGAAAAAAGTCAGCTTGACACTATTAATAATTTAAACACATTGAAGGAGGTGTTTGATTACAAAAAAATTGACTCACGAGACACCACTACTTATATCCAGCTCAGCGACAAAACTCTTTTAAAGGTCACTATTTTTAGCGCCGGCAACCACGAAATTCACGATGCAATACTAGATGATATTTTGCGAAGCGTAAAAAAGATAGATTAGACAGGATTCAGCGGTCCAACCCCTGTAGCTACAGCGGTTGGACCGCTGAATCGGCAAATTTTCACGAAATTAAAAATTTATAAAAATACCAAAAAAAACAAGTCGCCAAAGCGACTTGTTTTGTATTCTGCGCGCGCGAAAAACTGTCAAAAAAATTGTGCCTACTGGTCTATTTTTTCTTTAAGCGTGTTTATCGTAGGAACAGGGCACTGCCCTGTTCTAACGTGAATTACTCTGTCATAACCCATTCTGTCATGCCACGCTCCAAGGTGCTTCTTTCTAGAATTTATTATTCCTGCCTTTGCCACGAGAACAGGGCACTGCCCTGTTCCTACGGAATATTATTCAAATACCCAGAATATAAAAAATCCCTAAAAAGGGATTATTTATATTCTGTGCACTC
>JBBRXK010000052.1:0-6951 GCA_038248465.1 Patescibacteria group bacterium
AATCTGATCAGGCCAAAAAAAACATTGCAACAAGAGAAGGAGAGGAGGCACTGATTGAGCAAACGAGACACGAATTACAAAAAGTACGAGATGGCTTTGAAGATCCTAAGTCCAGAGAAAAATATAATCAGCTAAAATCCGAGGTTGGGCCAGTTATTCAACAACTGGGAAGAATTTTTCAAAGATTTTTACCAAAAGTTGATGAACCACAACTAGAATGGGGACGCAAAGGAATAAGATTTGATATTAAGAGATATATACGACACATAGGAACGGGGCATGAGCAACCAATGGGAAAAAGAAAAACACCAGAAAAAAATGCTTTGGTTTTACAAATTTTGATTGATGTCAGTGGTTCTATGTACAGTGAAAAAAAACAACGAATTACCAATGCTATTAAGGCTTGTATTGCAATTTGTGAAGCCGCCCAAGAACACAATATCTCTATTGAATTGTTGGCCAACGATGATAAAAATGTGAATAGCAGTGAAGAGTATTTGCTAAAAGCATTTTCCGAATCTTATGACGGCAGAGTGAAATCACGCTTGGTAGAGACGCTTGACAAGTTTGGCGGTGAAAACCAAGATGCTAGCGCAATTGAAGTGGCCTTGCCAAGAATCAAACGTCAGGTGCAAAAAATGCGAGCTGACGCTGATCGTATTGGCTCGCTAATGATGTTTATTTCTGATAGCACTACCCAAAGTGAACAAACAAAAAAAGCGGCTGATTTGGCCAAAGAATCAGTTCCTTTTGAGGGGACGGCCATAACTCCAGAAGGAGATATCCCCGAAATGGTAAAATATCACTTTGGACAAGACAGTATTATTCCAAAAAGTATTGACGAATTTCCCTCCGCCATTCAGGAGATCCTTCAGAGACATATAGCAAAATTAAAAGCACAGGATTAATTTTCTTAGCTTCTTGCACTCAGAAAGACCGCCAATAGTCATTTCTCTATTTATAAGCTATAATAGAGATAATCTTTCATTTTATTTTTTTCATTATTAATTAATCAAAGAGTATATGCCAGACTATCTAATCCCCGGAATAATATTCGTCGTCGCTTCTTATTTTATCCTGATTTTTATTTTCGATTTACTTCTTCGCGGTTTTAGCCCGTTTATTCCGTCCCGACCCTGGGTGGTGGAGCAACTCATGCCTTTTGTAAAATTGAATCCAAACAGGCCGATGAAAGTAATTGCTTTTTCTTCTGGTCGCTCGGGTTTTTTTATCTCGGTTGCCCAAAAATATCCTAAAGCAGAACTAATTGGTTATGAGCACAGTTGGTTTCCCTATCTTGTGGCCAAGACACAGGCGATTATCAAAAGATCGCGCATCAAAATTAGGCATGCGGATGTTCACAGGGTGGATGTTGGTAGTGCTGACTTTATTTATTGTCACTTGGATCCGGATACGATGCGTGGCTTGGGGAAAAAGCTGAAGTTTGAGTGCAAAACTGGCACCAAAGTGATTAGCACCGGTTTTAACATTCCCTTTTTGGATCCTGTGGCGGTGATTGATTTACCTGATAAAAAAGGGCGTTTAAATTTTCTTTCAAAAAACCAAAACTTATTTCAGTCCAAAAATAAGAAATTCAAAAAAGAGAAGAAGGCGTATTTGTACGAGATTTGAGGATAACGAATTCGCAAATACTATCAATAGTTATTGAAAATATCTGTGGGTTCGTTTTCTATTGCCTAAAAAGTAAGTGTAAAAAGCCAGATCAGTAAATATTCACTATATATTTTTAGTAACTGCTTACTTCTGTCATGCTGTCTGCCCGCCTTGGGAGGGAGTGCTAACGAAGAATCTCGTCAATATTCGTGTTTGTGATGAAGATGTAATTTCGTTGTAGGCCCAGATCTTTCATTTCACTCCGTGGCGTTTATGACGACACAGGGATTGTGAGCAGTTACATTTTTTATATTTGCGAATATGTAAGCTTTTGTGTTATAATATCCACATGGAGAATGAAATTAATAAAAAGTTTAGCTATCGAAAATGGCCATTGTTTTTACCAGTTTTTTTGATTTTTTTCGCATTGTATTTTTTTATTGTTTATTCATTCGATGAAATCACTTACCGCTCAATCGCCGAGACCACTATCATGGCAATATTTGTGAATACCGCACCACTTTTATGCTTTTTTTATTTGAAAGTTGTAAAAATTGATAGATACAAAAAACTAGGACTTGATCTTTTGTGTGCCTGGTTGATATCGAGCGCAGTTATTTATCTTATAATGCTCACATATATAACAGGACTAGAGTGGTTTGGCGCAATAGCGCTTTTGTTTTTTTTATTTTGTTATTATCTTTTTTGGCAATTAGTATCTTTTCTTTTATTTAAAATTATTATGAAAATAAATGAATGAAAATATTTTAAAAAACAGCTCTTATTTTGAAAAAGCGCTCGTTTTTATTCAGGGGCTTGATCCAATTGTTTTTTGGATTATCATGTTTTTGGCTTTGTTGCTATTGCTTTTTTTAGTGTACAAAGTAATGGGATTAGGCGGAGCTCTGGGCATCATGGTATTAGTATTTTTTATCTTTGTCCTGTATAGCAACGATACTTTTAGAAAATTTCGTGAAAAAGAGCGCAATCAAGATGTTTATGATGAGCAACTAGAACTAGAGCTGCAAAAGGACGCAAACCAAAACTGATTCCGCCATCTTCTTTGTGCTTGCGGAACTATAACCCTCGATTCGTCAAATTGTTTTTCACTTTTTTGCACGCTTTTCCTGTGTGACCGCAAAAAATACCGTTTAGCTTAAAATAAATGAAAAAAGTAAAAATTATAATATTTGTGTTAGCTGGAATGATTTTCCCTTTGTTTGTTGCTGATGCGATTAATTTGGCAAACGTTTCTGGTCGTATCGTATTGCAGGTCGAAGAAAATGGCGAAGCTTGGTACGTGTCTCCGCGCCGACTCGAGCGCACTTTTCTTGGTCGACCGACCGACGCCTTTAGCTTGATGCGTGAAAAAGGCATAGGTATTAGCAACATTGATTTGAACAAAATTCCCCTCGGACTCGACGCCATGACCGGACCCGATTCTGACAAAGATGGTTTGACGGATGAGCTTGAGAAAGCGATTGGCACAAACTATCTAAACAAAGATTCGGATGGTGATTCATTCAACGATTTGGAAGAGTATTCGCGAGAATACAATCCGAGCAATCGTGGAATATTGTCGATTGATCCGTATTTTGCCGCCAAAAATGCCGGCAAGATATTTTTGCAAGTCGAGTCTCGGGGCGAGGCCTGGTACGTCTATCCACCCAATGGTAAAAGATATTTTTTGGGGAGACCGAGTGATGCCTTTAATTTGATGCGAGGACTGGGACTTGGCATTAGTAATAGAGATTTAGCGGAACTACTGGCACTGACGCCAAGTTATAATATCAGTAGTTTTGAAAAAAAAATTCATGACTTGGTCAATGGGGAAAGAGTCAAGAACAATCTCAAACCGCTACTGTTCAATGCGGAACTTGCCGAAGTCGCCCGTGGGCACAGTCAGAGTCTAGCCAATGAGAACAAAAGCTTTACTAGTATTGATGCTGTTTGTTCCTACCCAATCATTCATCATGAGGGATTGGATTTTGGTTTGTATCATGGCGCTAGGCTGAACAGTCGTGGCATAAAATATTTTAAAATGTCGGGGGAAAATATCGCATTGCTTAGTGCGGCCTCTATTTCCCTAACTTATGAGCAAGGCAGCATTGACGCGAATATTTTTGATGAATGTAGTGCCCAACAGGCCTTGTGGGACAAGGAATTCAAAGAAAGAATAGAAAATGAAAAAGATGATAGCAAAAAAGTTACTATATTAAAAAATGAGTTGCAAAAAAGAAAAAACGCCTATAACAAAAGCCCACAACTGACAATCAGCTCAACAGAATGGGAGAGCGAGGAGGTTCTAGCGAGACGCGCAGTCGATGGCTGGATGAATAGCCCCGGACATCGCAAAAATATTTTGACAGCGGAATACGATGAGGCGGGCATGGGTGTGGTGTACGTGAATTCGTATGTGATAATCACTCAAGTTTTTATAGCACGAACTAATTGCGGTTACGAGGGAGCCGCTTGTTGTCAGGGCGATGGTTATCAAAGCTGTTATTTGCCCAATAAATGTGAAGCAAGTATTTGTAAATAATTATATTATAGATAGCCACTTATGTCAGGAGACAACAATAATTTAGAAAAAAATTACAAATTTAAAAAGCGTAATAAACAAAAAACAGAAGATAATGACGAATCATTTGGCAACATTGTTGTAGAGGAAAATGTGCCGCCAAAATATACGCCGAAAGAATATAATGGCTTTGTGAAGATGCTCGAAAATATTGGGAATAGTTCTTTGACGAATAGTGAATTCGAAAGTGAGTTGCAGAAAAGAGTGACAAGTGGCGAAGATTTTAATGATGTATTTTTGGATATTGTGGAAAGAGCAAATGCAAGTGTTTCTGAGGAAATAAAAAAACCTAGAAAACCAGTTGTTCAGCCAGATGCGGATAGCGAACAAGTACGACCGCTGAGCGAGGATATTGATAGTTTAATAGGGGCTCTTGGTAGTATGGGTAGGAAAAAATTTAAAAAAGTTTTAAAACCAATTAAAAAGATCGAAGAAGTCGAGAGTCTTGGTCCGCTTGAAAAAATCAAACAAGAGTGGACAGACGATGCTGAGACTAGCATTGAGAATTTTGATATCAAGCGGAGTCTATCGGAGTTTGATGGCAAGATTGCTTTTATGAAGAAAGAGCTGAAGGCGTGGTTAAGTGGGAGTAAGGCATGCCCACGAAAAGTTCAAGCGGCAATCGATGCTTACAAAGATGATGACAAGAAAAACGAAATAAAAAATATTTTTTTGGAAGCACGTCAGAAGGCGATCGACAAAGTCGAAAAAAGAAAAATAGAGCGATGGGAAAAAGAAGATGAGATCAAAAAAAGGTTGGCGAGTGAAAAAAGTCGCTGGCAAACAACGCTCTCGATGAAAACAAAACGTTTTGAAGCGATGGACCAGCAGTCGCTCCTCGACTCCAAGTATTTTCACCAAGGGAAACTGGATATTTTGCAGAAAGACTTTGCGTCACAGACTACTGATAAATTAAAAAAGTTAATCGCGGATATGGCTTATTTGAATCTCACGGCGGACGGCGGGGATGAGGGCGGTGCCCAGAAAAAAGTGAAGGGAAGCAAGTTGTCCGAAGAAACCAAAAAAGAATATCTGGCATTGTTTAGTGATATTGTCAAAGCTATCGACACCGAGATCGACGCGAGAATGAGTGGCAAAAAAGTGAAACGGGAATATGGGAACAGGGATGTTTCTCGCGCAGAAGATGAGTCGAGCCAAGAAGTTCTTGCGCGGGATGAGAAAGAAGATGAAATAACAAGTCAAGTTGAAATATTAGAGGCCGAGCAAATTAATTCAAAACCAGATGAAAAAGACAAAGCAGAGGAATATCTCGAAAGCAATCAGCCTGTTATGGGAGAAATAGATAATCAAAAAACACCAATTGATCAAACGATACTTGATCGTTTTGCCACGGAACTGGATATTGATCCAGAGGACCTGGGTAGTATTGAGAATTTTGATACCCTAAGTAAGGCACAGCAAATTTTGGTTTTGCAAAATTTGCAACAACTCATGTTAGGTCGAGTTGAGGATGAGGGGAACAGGCGACTAGACAAGGCACAAGCGGGACAAAAAATATTAAAATGTAAATGGTTGGCGAAGGCCTGGAATGGTATTTCGGAAAAATATCAGCGCGGAAAGCATGAAAAAAGCGCCGCCATTGATATTAAAAAAGGCGGGATTGAGATGCACCGCAGAACACTTGAGCAGTTGACAAGCGGAATGCTCGCATATGGACCAGAACTAGCAGAGGGGCCAGACGGCAAAGTATTTGTAAACTATACAAAAGAATTTGGACTGGATGCCAATGACGCCAGACAAAACGAGCTGATGGCCAATTTTAATGCTAGCGCGCAAGCTTTTGCCGATATTCCAGACGAATGGCGTTACAATAGTGCCGCTAAAAAAAATAGAAAAGAATACAAATCATCCGAGCTAGCATATAAAAAGGCCAGGCGAGATATTTTGGAAATACTGCAAGAGGACGGCGCAGAAAAAGCCCTGATTAAAATGGCCGATATAGATTTGAAAGTCCACATGAATCAGTTTTTGCATCATCATCCTGATGCTATCGAAAAACTTGATGCTATTGCCAGTGAGGAGCTTGTTTTTAAATCATTTTTTAAGACAATTGGCGAGAAGGGTGTGTATACCAGCATGGGTTTTATGGCCAAGACGGTGGCAAGTGGTGTCATGAGCACGCTCGGTGCACCGCTAGCGGCTGCGGGTATGGGCGGATTGATTGCATGGCGGCGCGCTCGTCAGAAAGTAGACAAAATGGACAAGTTGGCTCGCAGAGGTGGAGAAAATTTTCGTAAGGAATCAAAAGATTATGCCGATGCGCTCTATTACAATGAATCAATAGAATTTTTATTGGCAGAAATTGACAAGGAGGGAAGAATGGATGATTTGAGCAATGTCAGCGAAAAGAAGTTTGAATTGTTGCGGTCTTTGCGCTGGCACGCTGAGGAGACGGAGAAAAAAATGCGCGATGGCACGATAGATTATGGTTCGACTGAGGACGTCAAAAATTCGCGAATCGATAATCAATATCGTTTGATGGCCAATATGTCTCGGGCGATTACAAAGTTAATCCAGCACGACTTGTCTTATTCCGAGAGTCGCGCTCAGGCCGAATCAGAAAATGAGGCGAGCGCGCAGGCGGATGAGAGTTTGACTGAAGCGAAAAACACCGGGACAGCAAGCGAGGCGATTGAAAATGACGAATTAAAAAAACACAATGATTATTATAATAAAGTTTTTTTGGCATATAGTGCGGACAAAAAAGTACTACAAAAATATGTGAAGCAACAATG